>JAFGLK010000277.1 GCA_016928125.1 Anaerolineae bacterium | reverse complement strand
GTGGTAGTGGACGGCGAGGTGTGCATCGGCTGTATGCAATGCCAGGATGCTTGCCCTTGGGGCATCCCCAAGCTGCATCCCCAGCGCGGGATCGCCATCAAGTGCGACTTGTGCTACGACCGAGAGGACGGCCCCGCCTGCGTGGCGATTTGCCCGCTGCAGGGCAAAGCGCTGGGCTATGCTCAGTTCGATCTCGATGCAGGAGGCCGCGCATGAACCGCTTTGCGGGAGGCTATACCGGGCGCTTTTTGCGGGTCGATCTCGATAGCCGACAGACCGCGATCGAGGAGACGCCCGACGTGGTCAAATGGTTGGGACCGCGAGGCTGGAACATCCTGTTGGGTTGGAACGAGGTGCGTCCCGGCGTGGGGCCATTCGACCCGGAGAATCGCCTGATCTTCTCGGCGGGCCCCTTGGTTGGCACCGGCGCCACGACGGCAGGGCGCATGAGCGTCTCCAGCCTGATGCCGCGCGGCTATCCCAAGCCGATGTGGGCTTCGGCCAGCATGGGCGGTTATCTGGGCGCTGAGCTCAAATACGCCGGCTATGACGGCCTGGTCATTCAGGGCCAGGCCGATGCCCCGTGCTATCTCTTGATCGAAGACGACCGCATCTCGTTGCGCGATGCCTCTGACCTGTGGGGCCAGGGGACTTTTGCCACCCAGCGGACGCTCAAGACGCGCCATAGCAGGCTTCACCAGATTGCGGCCATCGGCCCAGCGGGCGAGAATCGCGTGCGCTACGCCAGCATCACCCACCGCCTATCGAACGCAGTGGGGAACGGCGGCTTGGGCGGGGTCATGGGCAGCAAGAATCTTAAAGCCATCGTCGTGCGCGGCACAGGCGGTGTGCTAGTGGCCGATCCAGACGGCTTTGTCGAGGCCGTCAGATACGTATGGGGCCTGGTCAAGGGCGGGGTCGGCGGCATTGGACAGATCGAGCGCGGGTATCCCGTGGTCGCTTGCACCCAAGGCTGCACGGTCAACTGCGGCATGCGTCTGCAGCCCATCGCCGATCGCTATGGAACCGGCACGGCTGTGCGCATGCCCAAGTGCGTCAACAACTGCTGGTCCGGGGGCTCGCATCCCGAGTATCGCGGCGTCTTTGTCGATGGGCGCGAGTTGTACGTGCCCAAGCCGCCCGGCATGGGGGCAGCAGGCCATGAGCTGGGCCACCTGATCGAGGATATGGGGCTGACCGCCTGGTCCTATGATTCCTGGTACCGCTACTGGGGCGCCCTGCGCGAGTTGGGCATCACCGAGCTCTACGGCGAAAAGATCGATATCGACAACCCCGACTGGTGGCATCGCTGGATCATGCAGGTCGCCCATCGCGAGGGCATCGGCGACGATGTGGCCGAGGGGCTGGCGCGGTTCTATGACAAGCACCAGATCGGGCCGCGTCACGTGGCCGAGTTCATCGAGTCGGCCGGCAGTCGCGGCCATGGCTGGCATCGCGAGGGGCGCGCTATGGAGCCCCATCCCAGCCCATACTGGGAGTATTCCGCGCTGCTGTATGCCGTCTCGACGCGCGATGTGACGCCCAGCACCCATGGCTTTTTCTTCCTCAACATGCTGTACAAACCGCACGAGATGGGTGAGATTCCGGCAGCCCTGCTCGATCTGATGGAGCAGGTCTACGGCTCCAGGGAGGCGGCCTACCCGGGCGATGCCTGGATCGAGCATGTGACGGCCTGGCATCAGGAGCGCGCGGTGATCAAGGATTCGATGGGCGTCTGCGATTGGGCCTTTCCCTCGGTGCGGCGCACATTCGACACCCGCGAGCAACTCCAGGAAGCGATCACCACGGGATCGGAGCCGTTGATCGGTGATCCCTCGGCCGAGGCGCTGCTCTACCGCGCTTGTACAGGCATCGACATGGATATCGAGACCATGCAGCGCCCCACAGCGGAACGGATCATCACGCTGGAGCGCTGCCTGGAGGTGCGCAATGCCGGCCGCAAACGCGAGGAGGATGAGGCCGTCATCCCTCACTATCAATGGTCGGAGAAGACGGACCGCACGCATCTGAGCGCGGACGCGCACGAGTTTCGGGCTTTGCTCGACCGCTACTATGATCTGAGAGGGTGGGACAGGGCGACTGGCTGGCCGACACGCGAGAGACTGGAGGCGCTGGGGCTGGCCGATGTCGCGCAGGAATTGAAGCGTGTGGGCAAGTTGCCCTAACATTCCCGCCAATAGCGATCCTGCCGCGGCGCATGGCCCATCGATCTGAGCGTTCACCGTCTGATGCGGGTAGAGGCGAGGAGTCATGATCAGCATGGATATCATTGAGCGCGCCATCGAGTTCGCGACCCGCGCGCACGCTGGCCAGATGCGCAAGGGCACGGATATCTCGTATATCACGCATCCCTACGCTGTGGGAATGATCCTGGCGCAGGCTGGATGCGAGCCTGAGGTCATTGCCGCTGGCCTCTTGCACGACACGATCGAGGACACGGGGACCGCCTTGGACGAGATTCGCCAGGTCTTTGGTGCGCGCATCGGCGAGATCGTGGCAGGTTGTACCGAGCCAGACAAGAGCCTGCCCTGGGAGACGCGCAAGCAGCACACCATCGAGTCGCTGCGGCATGCGTCGCCGGACATTCGCCTGGTGCATCTGGCCGACAAGCTGCACAACGTGCACAGTATGCTGCGGGACGATCAGCGGCTCGGCGAAGCGCTCTGGGCACGTTTCAAGCGCGGCAAGGTTGACCAGGCCTGGTACTATCGCGAGATGCTGGAGAGCCTGCGGCCATCAAATCAGGACGGGGCGTCGCAGGCTAGGCTCTACCGCGAGCTTGAGCAAGGTGTGGCGGCGCTCTTTGGTACGCCATAGTGTCGCGAGCCTTCACACAAAGCACACAAATCTCTGCGCGTTTCTTCATATCTGAAGGCTATACTCCCGACCAGCCGCT
>JAFGLK010000276.1 GCA_016928125.1 Anaerolineae bacterium | reverse complement strand
TGCTGGACACGCTTCTGGCTGAGGCGGACATCGTCTCGCTGCATGTGCGCCTGGACGAGCGGACGCGCGGCATGCTCGGCGAGCGCGAACTGCGCCTGATGAAGCGCGGCGCCATTCTGATCAACACGGCGCGAGGCGCCCTGATCGACCAGGCGGCGCTATACCGAGCTTTGAGGGATCGCCATCTGGCTGCGGCCGGCCTGGATGTGCTGGCCGTCGAGCCGATCGCTCGGGATGATCCTTTGCTGACTCTCGACAATGTGGTGCTCGCCCCGCACCTGGGGGGCTCGACCCAAGAGTGCGACCTGGTGCTGGTGCGGGATGTGCTGCGGGTTTTTCGTGGCGAGGAGCCGATACATCCGCTGAACTGATGCGTTCACCGCCAGCAGGACGTTTCAGGTCTTTCGCTACCAGCCACGTGAGGAGGTCCCGATGCAGGTAACCCACTCGATCCTCGGTGACCTTCGCGCCCATACCACAGGCACGGCGCTCTGGTGGCTGGGCAACGCCGGCTGGGCGATCAAGAGCGACACCATCACGCTGCTCATCGACCCGGTGATCATGCCGCAGGCGCCTGATGAGCCCGAGCGCTCCGAAATCGGCCTGCCCCTGGTGCACGAGCTGCCGCTGCGCGCCGATGAGCTGGAGCCTGCCGATGTGGACCTGTGCCTGGTGACCCACGCCCACGGCGATCACCTGGCTCCGCGCACGATCCCCGCTCTGCACGAGCGCACCGCGTGCCGGTTTGTCGTGCCCCTGTCCTGCCTGGCCCGCATGCGCGAGTTGGGCATCGCGGAGGAGCGCATGATCCCGACCCGCCACGGCCAGCCCGTCGTTCACGGCCATGTGACCATCGAGCCGGTCAAAGCGCTGCACGGCCACGAGCAGGGTTCGGTCTACCGCGAGGCCAACTTTCAAGACTGCGGCTATATCATCCGCGACGGGCGTTGGACCATCTTTCATCCGGGCGACAGCGTCCTGCTCCACGAGCATCTCGAGATGGCCCCACCTGATGTGTTCCTGGTCTCCATCACGGAGCACAATCTATGGGTGCGCAACGCCACGCTGCTGGCCAATCTGTGGCGGCCGCGCTATACCGTGCCCATGCACTATGACACCTACGCCCGCGAGATCTTTTGGACGCTCGGCGATCCCCAAGCCCTGTTGCCGCACCTGCAGCCTGAGGCCCGAGCGGGCTATACCATCCTTCCCCAGGGCGTCAAGCTGGCTCTGGCAGCGGGCGGCGATATCGGCTACAATGGGCCCAACGCCTGAGGAGGACGCCGTATCGACGTCCAGCAATTCATTCGCCCTGTGTCTGCCCGGCGGCCTGGGCCGCGCCTTGGCCATGCTTGGGCCTGGCTCGCGGTAGGCCTGGTGGCCGTCTCTTTGCTGGGTTGCCTGCGCCCAGCGGGTCCTCGTGAGCCAATCGCTATGCGCCTTGCCGATTGCATTATGGCCCAGTGGCCCGATCCGCGCGCGATCAACGATCAGGGCTGGGAGTACAACACCGGCATCGTCTTGTATGCCATGTC
The DNA here is from genome assembly GCA_016928125.1 of Anaerolineae bacterium. The sequence goes on along the minus strand of JAFGLK010000276.1, from coordinate 3,450 downwards.
TCGTGTCTATGAACTGGAGGGGGGCTCCCGTTATCTGGACTATATCCACCGCTGGGTGGACAGCTATGTGGGCTCGGACGGGCGCCTGGACCTGGGCGACGCGCATACCCTCGATCGCATCCAGCCCGCGACGCTGTTGATCTTTCTCTATCGTGAGACAGGGGACGAGCGCTACCGCATCGCGGCGCAGCAGGTCAGGGAACAGGTCGAGAGCTCCCCTCGCAACGCCGAGGGCGGCTTCTGGCACAAAGAGCGCTATCCCAACGAGATGTGGCTCGACAGCCTTTACATGGCCGGGGTGTTTTTGGCCCAATATGGGGCGCTATTCAACGATTCTGCATGCCTCGATCTGGCGGTGGAGCAGGCCACCCTGCTCGCCCGCCATGCGCAGGATCCAGACACAGGTCTCTTGAGGCACGCCTGGGATGAAGATCGAGATGCCGCCTGGGCCGATCCGGCCACGGGCCTCTCGCCGGAGGTGTGGAGCCGCGGGCTGGGCTGGTACGCCATGGCCTTGGTGGAGATCATGCAGGTTCTCCCTGAGAATCACCCTGGCTTTGGCCAACTGCAGGCGATCCTTCAGAACCTGGCCAGGGGCGCACGAGACACGCAGGGCCGCAAGACGGGCCTGTGGTACCAGGTGGTGGACAAAGGTGATCGCTCCGACAATTGGGCCGAGACGTCGGGCAGCGCCATGCTGGTCTATGCGCTCCAGATCGGCGTCGAGCGCGGCTACCTCGACGTCAGCTATCGCGCCGTAGCGCAGAGAGGCTGGCGGGGCCTGCGCACCAGGATCCTCTTCGACGCCGATGGCGCGCCAACCATCATCGACGCTGTAGAGGGGATGGGCGTCCAGGCGAGCTATGCGGACTATGTGAACAAGGAACGCCTGACCAACTCGCCCCATGGACTCATGGCCATTATGTTAGCCTCCAGCCAGATGGAGAGAAGAAATGCAGGAGCTCAAGCGCTACCCCGTTGATTGGGATGGCCGGCCCCGCGTCCTCTCGGTCCCGCGCGACAACATCGGCGCCGAGATCAAGATGACTGACCTCGCGTCGCTTGCGGACCCCTGGCGCGCCATCCAGTACGCCCTCGAGCATCCCATCGGGCGGCCTCCGCTGCACGAGATGCTACGACCGGGCCAAACGGTCGCCCTGATGACTGGAGACCGCTTCACCGACCAGATGCTCGGCGCCCGCGACGGCCTGGGCATGAAGCTGCTGGACTATCTCAATCACCTGGGGGTGCGCGACGAGGACGTTACGCTGGTGTACGCGCCGGGGAGCCATCCCAGCCCGCACTGGCGCAAGCTCCTGGGCGACCGCCTGCTGGCTCGGGTGCGCTGCATCCGCCACGACTGCTTCGATGAGGGAGCCCTGGTCTACCTGGGGGCGACGACGAGCGGCACGCCGGTTTGGGTCAATCGCGCGGTGGCGGAAGCAGATCTACGTCTGGGCATCGGCGAGGTCAGCCCCAATCTTCAGGGCGGCTGGTGCGGCGGCGGCAAAATGATCCTGCCCGGCGTGGCCGGGTGGAACACGATCGAACAGAATCATGCCGGCGTGCTCACGCCGATCAACACGCTCGGCCTGGCGGACGGCAACCCGATGCGCCGCGACATGGAAGAGGCCTCGGCCATGGCCCACCTGGACATGAAGCTGGATCTGCTCATCGACAGCGCCTCGCGCATCGTGGCTGCCTATGCTGGCGATCCCGTGCAAGAGCACCGCACGGCGTTGATCAAGGCTCGCCGAATCTGGATGACCCGCATGGAGCCCGCCGATATCTATGTGCTCTATCCAGGCGTAGGCTCCGAGCGCTACCTGGAGTCGTCCTTTTTCATCAAGATCGAAGGGGCTGAACTGGGGACTCGGCCGGAGGGGATCATCATCATGGCCCTTTCGGCTGCAGGAGGTTGGTCGCCCTCGCAAACCAGCGGCCATGCGCACTGGATGCCTCCGACCGAGACGGCGGCCTATTTCAAAGGCGGCACGGAGGCAATCGCCCGGGGCATTGTGCGGCGCGAGGCGAACGTGCGCACCCTGTCCTGTCTATATACCGCCAGGCGCGTCCTGGAGCGACGCAGAACCTTCCTGGTCTGCGACGGCATCTCCCCGCAGGACGCGCTCGATCTGGGCTTCGCCCATTGCACCACGAGCTTTGGCGAGGCCCTGACGATGGCGCTGGGCGAGCGCGGCCAGGCAGCGCGCATTGCGGTGAATGTGGTGGACAATCGCTTTGACGCCTACGCGGGGCGGCCCGTATCGTGGCGGGCCATGCCCTGGCGACAGGGCTAGGTTCGGGGCGTGGCAACCATGCGTTTGACGCCTATTTGCAGGCGATCCTGATCGAAGGAGGCATGATCACCATGGGAACGTTCTCGAGATTGTTGAAAGCTGCACTGGCGGGGCCATTCGGCGCGGTCACCGCGCCCCTGGATGCCCAGGCCGCATCCGCTCGAGGCCAAATCAAAATCACGGCTATCAAGGCTATGCAGGCGGGACGGCGCACCTTCATCAAGATCGAGACGGACGCCGGGGTGTGTGGGTATGGCCCGTGCCATGGCAGCGGCCCTTTGGCGCGCGCCATCATCGCCACGCTCGAAGGCCCCCGCCTGCCGCACCTGGGGCTGATCGGCAAGGATCCTCTGGCCATCGGCGTGCATTTCCACAACATGTTCTACGCCTACCCGCAGCGTGGGCGTCAGGTGCGGGTGCTCAGCGGCATCGACATCGCCCTCTGGGATCTGGCCGGCAAGCTTCTGGGCCAGCCCGTGTCCAAGCTGCTGGGCGGCAATTTCCGCGACGAGATCCCGCTCTATTCCCACTGCACGGGCGGCGACTATTTGAGCCGGGAGGAGTGGCGCCAGCGGGCCGAGGCGCTCAAGAGCGATCCCCACGGGTTCAAAGCCTACAAAGTGGATATCCATCATGCCCTGGGCGCGCACATGCAGGAGTACATCCCGAGCATCGGCCCCCAAGAGGCGCGCAATGTGCGCCAGGCCTATGCCCTCGCGCGCGAAGCCCTGGGCGATGAGATCGATATCATCGTCCACTGCCACGCCGAGCTGGACGTGTCCAGTGCGGTGAAGGTGGCCCAGGCCATCGAGCCGATCGAGCCGCTCTTTTTCGAAGATGCGCTGGCGCCGGCCTTCTCTGAGGAGTGGTTGGCCCTACGCCGCAGCACGCGTGTGCCGATCCTCACCGGCGAGTGCCTCGAGCTATTGGAGGGCGCCCTGCCCTTTATCACGAACGAGGCCGTGGATTGCCTGCAGCCCGATCTGGTCAATTCGGGCGGCATCACCGGCACGAAGATGATCGCCGATCTGGCCGGAGTGTATCGCATGCCGATCTGCCTGCACAATGTGAGCGGCCTGGCGCTGGACATGGCCTCGCAGCAGTTCTCGGCCGCGGTGCACAACTGCCCCATGATGGAGAGCGTCCGCAC
>JAFGLK010000275.1 GCA_016928125.1 Anaerolineae bacterium | reverse complement strand
TGCGGCTGGGGCGGGCTGCTGATCCACGCAGCCCGAGAGTACGGTGTGGACGCCACCGGGATCACCCTGAGCCAGCCCCAGGTAGACCTGGCCCAGGAGCGCATCGCGGCGGCTGGCCTCAGCGACCGCTGTCGGGCGTTGCTGAGTGACTATCGCGAGCTCGACGAGCCGGAGGGCTATGACGCTTTGGTGAGCGTGGGCATGTTCGAGCACGTGGGCCAGGCGCTGCTGCCCAGCTATTTCCGCCGGGCCTGGCATCTGCTGCGGCCTCAGGGCGTGTTTCTGAACCACGGGATCGCTCGCCGGGCGACCGACGCGCTGGAGCGCGGACCGACGTTCTCGGACACCTACGTCTTCCCAGACGGAGAGCTGGTGCCCATCTCGGCCAGCCTGACGGCGGCGGAGGATGAGGGTTTCGAGGTGCGCGACGTCGAGAGCCTGCGCGAGCACTATGCGCTGACGCTGCGCCATTGGGTGCGCCGTCTGGAGTCCAAACATGATGAGGCCCTGGAACATGTCGACGAGCCGATCTACCGTGTGTGGCGGCTGTACATGTCAGGCTCGGCGCACGGCTTTGCCAGCGGCCGCCTGAACGTCTACCAGGCCCTGTTGGCCAAACCGGCGTCGAGCGGCTCCAGCGGGTTGCCCCTGCGGCGCGCCGACTGGTATGCCTGAACGCAGGTCAGACTGGAATCCACACGCTTTTCCATGCCAGGGCGTATGGATTTCGCGACGGCCTGAGTCGAGGGTACTCAGCCCTTTGTCTGGGCGCGAGCCACCGCGCCCCACCTCAAGGAGGGACCGTGCCAACTGAGAGCCCAACTCTGATCCAGACGCTGCTCTCGCCTCCAGTCCTCGTGACCTTCATCGTCTGCGCTGGGCTGGCGGCCCTGGTCATCTGGCTGGCCGTCAAATGGCAGAGACATCAGGCCAACGTGTCGCTGGCCCAGCAGAGGCAGATGCAAGAGGGCACCATCGAACGGTTGCTCAACTCTGTGGCCGAGGACAAGGAAAAGATCATCGCCGAATACGAGGAACGGGTGAGCCAGCGCGAGGCCCGCATAGCCGAGCTCGAGCGCGAGGTCAGTCGGCTGCGCGACCGGCTCTCCTCATCAGGGGTTCTGGGGCTCTTTGGCGGCAAGCAGCGCGATGTGTTGGGAGCGCTCTTGCTGGAGAACGAGCAGCTCCACGAGCTGCTGGCCCAGAAGCAAGAGCAGATGCGCGACCTGATGGCCGATATGACCGACAAGCTGCTCTCCCGGATGGATGAGCAGGCGCAGGAGAGCGCCCACGCCGTGCGGTACAAGCAGGCCTTGCTTTCCGCTTTTCTGCAACACACAGAGGCTCGCGAGCTGCTTGACCGCCTGCTGGCCGAAGGACGACTCGGCGCGACGGAGCAGGAAGCGCCGCCCGCCCAACTGCCGCCCGAGCCCTCGCAGGAACCGTGAGGGGCGATACCGAGCCGATCCATCTCAACCTCAGGGCCCAGGCGTGGCGGCGTTGGGGGCCCTATCTCTGCCTCCTGGGCATCCTGGCCCTGGCCGCGGGCCTACGCCTGTGGCGCCTGGATGGCCCCCCGCTCTGGTTCGACGAGGGGAACAACCTCTACTTTGCCCACAGCTCACTCCCGCGCCTCGTCGAGATGGCGCGCCTCACCCACGACACCGATCCCCCGGCCCATCGGCTCTTGCTCGGTCTCTGGCTGCGGTGGGTGGGCGATAGCGCCTTCAGCGCCAGGCTGTTCTCCGTCGTCTGCGGCCTCCTGACCGCAGTGCTGCTCTTCGTCTGGGGGCGCTGGTTGCTCGACGTACGCACAGGGCTGCTGGCGGCGGCGCTCTGGGCCCTGGCACCGATGGCGATCTATTACACCCGCGAGGCCAAAGGGTACGCCCTGGTGGCCCTCTTTGGTTCGCTGGCGACCTATCTATGGGCCCGCTATCTCGCAGATGAACCACGAGGGAAGCCTCTCGTCTGGGTCGCCTATCTCGTCTCCAGCGTGTTGGCCTTGGGCACGCACTATTATGCCATCATGGCCCATCTGGCCCAGGGCGCGTGGATGATCGGCCAGCTCTCGCGCTCTGGCCGTCGAGTGCCCGCCTGGCGTGCGCTGCGAGCCTGGCTCCTCGCTCAGGTCGCCGTCGCGGCGGCGATGCTCCCCTGGGTGGTGTTGACCTTCACCACAGCCACCGAGGGCGCCCTGGGGCTCAAGATGGAGCGCGCCTCCTGGGATCTGCTCACCTACTTGAAAGAGATCGCCTTCACCCTGTCCGCCGGCCCAGATAGCCAAGCGTGGATGGCGGCTACGGCGCTGCTGCCGATGGCTCTGGCGGCGGCCTGGGCGCTGTGGCGCGACTTTCGAAGGGAGACGGCCCGCCTGGCCGTGCTGGTGGCGGTCCCTGTGGCGGCTGCCTTTCTGCTCCAGCTCCGTGTGCGCTTTTTCGCGCCTCGCTTTCTGCTCTACCTCCTCCCGATGGCTTGCTTGCTCATGGCGGTGGGCCTCGTCAAGGCGAGACGGATCGGTGTGATGCTTGGGCTGCTGTTGCTCCTGAGCTGGGGGATGGCCTTGCCCGCCGCTCAAGGCCCCTCTGTGGGCGCCGACGAGGATCTGCGCCCGCTGGCCGCCGAGCTGGAGCGCCTCTCCGAGCCAGGCGACGGCATCATCGTGGGCTATATCTGGCAAGAGGGCATCCTCGAGGTCTACGCCCCACAGGCTGAGGGCGAGTACCTGCTGGGGTGGTTCGACCGCGAGACGTTGGGTACAGAGATAGCCGCCCTTTTCGGGGCGCATCCCCGGCTCTGGCTGCTCACCTATCGGGTGCCCATCGCCCATCCCGCCAGTCTGCCTGGCTGGTGGCTGGAGACCCATGCGACCCGCGCCTTCCGGCAACAGCACGATGCGCACGATCTGGGGTTGTACTATCCTGGATGTGGCGAATCGAGCGTGGCTGTGCAGACGGCGGCCTTCGATCAAGGCATCTGGCTGAGCTATCGTCCCGTGGACGCGCGCATGGGCGCGGGCCAGTTCCTGATGGTCGATCTGAGCTGGCGCGTGGAGGATGCGCCCAGGGAGCCGTTCAGCGTCTTTGTGCATCTCCTGGACGCACAGGGTGAGCTCCGGGCCCAGCACGACAGCGCCCCACAGAACGGGCACAAGCCGTTTAGCAGCTTGGCGCCCCTCCAGAGCGTGCCGGACTGCCGCGCCTTGTTTCTGCCCAGGGATATCCCGCCTGGAGAGTACGCGGTGCGCGTGGGCGTCTACGACACGCGGTCAGGGGAGAGGCTACGCTTGGCCAAGAACGGTGACGACGGCCTGGTTTTGGGAAAGCTCGCCGTCCTTCCCCCGGATCGGTAGATGAGCGCGGCGCTCGTGTGGCCGCCAGCATCAGGCCCCGCGCACCTGAACGTTGGGCGTCCATTGCCGCAATCGCTCGGCGATGCGTTGCAGCTCATCGGCCCCAAGCGCCGGGAGATCCCGCAACGGCTCAGGGATGCCCGGGGCCTGCCTGTAAACCTGCAAGAACCAGGGATCGGCGGCGATCAGTACGCTGGCGATATCAACCAGGGCCTGCTCGTCGATCTGCGGCCCCACCGTGGTACGAAACTCATAGGCCCGCGCGTACTGACGCAGCAGGCGCATGCTCTCTCGCACCGACTCTAGCTTGATGGGACAGCCGGCCACCTCGGCATAGCGTGCGTCCAGAGGGGCCTTGATATCCATGGCCACATAGTCGACCAGCTCCTGATCGAGCAGTCGATCGAGTCGCTGAGGCAAGAGGCCGTTGGTATCCAGCTTGACCTCAAAGCCAAGGGCCTTGATGGCGCGTAGCAGGCCGTCTAGCTCCGGCTGAAGGGTAGGCTCGCCGCCGCTGATGCAGACCCCGTCCAGCAGCCCAACCCGCGTTCCCAGCCAACCGAGAAGCTCCTCGGCTGAAAGCGCCGGCACCACATCTGCCTCTCGGATCATCCAGCGATTGTGGCAGTAGGCACAGTCCAGGTTGCAGCCTGCCAGAAAGACCGAGGCCGCGATGCGGTCGGGATAATCGATCAGACTGACTCGCTGCAACCCGGCGATGATGAGCATAGCGCCCTCTGCTTTTGGGGGGCCTCAGGAGGCCCCCTGCGCGACCTTTTCCCGCTCTACCTCAAACGTCCTGCGGCGCGAGTACTCGGCCTGCTTGCCCGTGTTCCACTGATGTACCGGTCGCAGATAGCCCACCACCCGCGAATAGACCTCGCAAGGCTGCTCGTCCTCGCACTTGGGGCACGTAAAGTGCTCGCCTGGCAGATAGCCATGAGTCGGGCAGACGCTAAAGGTCGGCGTCAGCGTGAAATAAGGCAAGCGATAGTTCTGTGCAACCCGCCTGACCATCTCTTTGGTCGCCTTGACGGAGGGCAGGCGCTCGCCCAGATAGATATGCATCACCGTGCCGCCCGTGTATTTGGTCTGCAGGTCGTCCTGCCAATCAAGGGCCTGGAACAGATCGTCCGTGGCATCCACTGGCAACTGCGTGGAATTGGTGTAAAAGGGATCGGCCGCCGAGTTCGTGCTCGTGCCCGTGATGATGTCAGGGAAGCGGTCCTTGTCCAAGAGGGCGAAACGATAGCTGGTACCCTCAGCCGGCGTGGCCTCCAGGTTGAAGAGCTGATCGCCCTCTGCCTGGTACTGCTGCAAGCGATCGCGCATGAATACGAGCACCTTCTCGGCAAATGCACGGGCCTGGGGATCGCGCAGGTCGGCCCCCATGAAGTTGAGCAAGGCCTCGTTCATGCCATTGAGGCCGATGGTGTTAAAGTGATTTGTCCAGTAGCTCCCTGTGCGCGCTTTGACGCCGTCGAGATAGTGGCGCGAGTAGGGATAGAGGCCGCCCTCTGTGAATCTTTCGATCACCTCGCGTCGGATCTCCAGGCTCTCGCGCGCCAGATCCATCCAGTGCGCCACGCGCTCCAGGAAATCGGCCTCGCTGCGAGCCAAATAGCCGACGCGCGCCATGTTGATGGTCACCACGCCGATGCTGCCGGTCAGGGGATTGGCGCCAAACAGGCCGCCTCCGCGCTTGCGGAGCTCTTTGTTCGAGAGGCGCAGACGACAGCACATCGAGCGCACATCTTCGGGGCTCATATCCGAGTTGACAAAGTTGGCAAAGTAGGGGATCCCATACTTGGCTGTCATCTGCCACAAAGGATCCAGGTTGGGGTTGTCCCAGTCGAAATCGTTGGTGATGTTGTAGGTGGGTATGGGAAAAGTGAACACGCGGCCACGAGCATCGCCATCGAGCATCAATTCGGCAAAGGTGCGGTTGAGCAGGTCCATCTCGGCCTGGAACTCGCCATACTTCTCCAGGCGAGGCTGCCCGCCGATGATGACATACTCGTCCGCCAGGATCGACGGCACCACCAGATCCATGGTCAGATTGGTAAAGGGCGTCTGAAAGCCGACGCGCGTGGGGACATTCACGTTAAAGATAAACTCCTGCAAGGCCTGGCGCACCTCTTTGGGCCCCAAGCCATCATAGCGGATAAAGGGCGCCAGGTAGGTGTCAAAGTTGGAAAAGGCCACCGCCCCGGCCGACTCGCCCTGGATCGTGTAGAAAAAGTTCACGATCTGGCCCAGCGCCGAGCGAAAGTGCTTGGGCGGCTTGCAGTCGATCTTGCCGGGCACGCCGCCAAAACCGCGGATCAGCAGATCGCGCAGATCCCAGCCACAACAATAGACCGCCAAGATGTACAAATCATGCAAGTGGATGTCGCCGTTGATGTGCGCATCGCGGACGTGCTTCGGAAAGAGGCGATTGAGCCAATAGGCGCTATTCACAGCGGAAAAGATGTGGTTGTTGAGGCCCTGCAGCGAGAAGCTCATGTTGCTGTTCTCGTTGACGCGCCAATCGAGATGCTGCAGATAGCCCTCGACCAATTCGTTCGCATCGACCAAGGCGCGAATATCGCGCAGCTTGTTATGCAGGTCGCGATACAGGATATAGGCCTTGGCTGTCTTGGCGTGGCCATGCTTGATCAGAGCGCGCTCTACCAGATCCTGGATCTCTTCCACATCTGGAATGGCCTGCCCGTCATAGCTCTCATTAAGCAGCTCTACGACATGGTTGGAGATAAAGGCGGCGCGATCGCGGTCATCGCCTCCCACAGCCTGCGCCGCCTTGAAAATCGCATTGGTGATCTTTTCCTGATCAAACGGCACGATGCGGCCATCGCGTTTGCGAACGAGCGTGACCTGCGACGCTTCTGTGGACATGATCGCCTCCAATCAAGAAATCATCGGGACCAGTGAGAGGCCCTCTGGGTCCGGTCCTCGATCGCCATGGTCTGCAAACGAGGAGAGCCGAGTCAGGGTCAGGACACCGCCAAGCGAAAGCCGACCAAAGGTCAAGGGAGCGCATACGCACAGGTCGGCACCGGAAGATGAGGATGTGACCCACGCACTATCCATTATAGCCGCAATCTGCCATTTTGGCAAGACTTCTTGCGCGGCTTTTTCGTCCCGAATTTAGCACCACTAGATATAGTAGGTCAAATGGCTTAAGGGTACTAAGTCTTGAGTTATGGTGAGTCAATAATCGCGGGTTAAGCTAGAACACATGTCCTAATATGCAGAAAAAGCAGGAAATCCTGCACTGTTGATACTCTCTCGCCGCGGCTGCCTCGAGATCCCCCTTGGAGCTTTGACCGACTGGGGGAACGGCCCCTATAATGCCCTCCCAGACTAGAGAGGGGGGCATGCTCTTGTTGAGTCGTTTTCGCCCGCATCTCGCCCGATGGGAGCGCAATCTGTGGGCCATCGTGGCTGCCGAGATTCTGGCCCTGTTGGCTTTTGGCGCCTCGAATGTGCTCATCCCCTATTACATCCAGCAACTGGGCATCACGGACCCCAAAGCCGTCGGAGCCTGGACCGGCGCCTATCAGTCGGCGGGAGGCATCTCATTCGCGATCTTTACGCCGATCTGGGGCGCCGTCGGCGACCGCTACGGCCGGCGGCTGATGCTCCTCCGGGCGATGGCGGCCACAGCCATCATCCTGGCCATCATGGGCTTGGCGCGCAATCCGACCCAGCTCTTGCTTCTGCGCCTGATTCAGGGCTGCGTCACGGGCACGCCCGCGGCCGCCTCCGCGTTGGTGGCCACTGACGCGCCCAAAGAGCGCCTGGCCTACAGCCTGGGCCTGCTTCAAACCAGCGTCTGGGTAGGCGCCTCGCTTGGCCCGATGGTCGGCGGCTATGTGGGCGATGCCTTTGGATACCGCTCGACCTTTTTCGCCTCGTCGCTTGTGTTGCTCGTGGCGTTGGGCCTGGTGATCAGCCTGGTGCGCGAGCCCGAGGGGAGCGCCGCACGCGCAGCCCAGGCGCGGCGCCAGAGCGCGCTGCGCAGCTTTCGCGAGCTGTTGGGCTCACGCTTTCTGCTGCTGCTCATCGGGCTCGCCATGGCGGTCAATCTGGTGTCGAGCCTGGTATCGCCCGTGCTGCCCGTCTTCATCCAGGAACTGGTGGCCGACAAGGGGCGCCTGGCCTCCACAGCCGGAACGATCTCGGGCCTCTCGGCCCTGAGCGCCGCGATCTCTGCCCTCGTCGTCGGCCGTCTGGCCGACCGCATCGGCCATGTGCGAGTCCTGCTGGTGTGCGCCTTGGGGATGACCCTGCTCTATCTGCCTGAGGCCCTGGCTCCCGTCGCGCTCGTGCTGGGCGCGGCCCTGGCCGCCCAAGGCCTCTTTCGGGGCGGGATCGGCCCCAGCCTCAACGCTATGGTGGTGGGCTATGCGCCGGAAGACAAGATCGGCGCCGCCTTGGGCCTCACCAACAGCGCCTTCTCGGTCGGCTTTGCTGTCGGCCCCCTCCTGGGAGCGGGCCTGTTGGCCCTGACCTCCACCCGAGCAGTCTATCTCCTGGCTGGGGCGCTTTCCGCAGTGGTGACGCTCGGGCTCTTGCTGGGTCAGCGCCTGATGGCGAGCCGAGCGCTGGACCACGTCGACCCGACCCGTGAGGCCGCCTAGCGCGGGCCGCGGGTGCGCTAATGAGCCGCAGCGGCTTGTCGAGAGAGGGCTTGGTTGCGTCAGGAGATGACCGTCTGGCCAGTGGCCCCCTCTGATAGATCGCCTTCGGCCAGAGCGGCCTCAATCTCGCTCCAGGCCGCGAGAGCCTGGCCTACCTGTTGAGGCGAGGGGGGGTGCGGGCCATAGCGGCCATGCATGTAGATGCCCGTCAGACGCTCCAGGGCGTCAGCCGCCCTCGGCAGGCGCTGAGCCAGGGCACGAGCATACACGGCAGGCGTCTGGCCAGCTTCACGCGGCCAGCCGCGCGCCGTGGCCCGAGCCAACAGGGCCTGATAGAGCCGGCGTACGGCGCGGCACCGATCTTCGAGCCCCGAGAGGTCGAGATAGGGCGGCGGAAGCCCCGCCCCCAGGCGACGCCTGAGCAGGCTGCGCAGTTGCTC
>JAFGLK010000274.1 GCA_016928125.1 Anaerolineae bacterium | reverse complement strand
TGGCTGTCGCTCTGCTCGCCCGTGGCGGCCGAATCCATGGCCTGCCTGGGCTATGACTTTCTCGTGGTCGACCTGGAGCATAGCCCCATCGGCTTTGAGACCATGGTGAACTGCTTCCGGGCGATCCAGTTGGGCGGCGCGGCGCCCATGGCCCGGGTGCCCTGGAACGACACCGTCTGGATCCAGCGCACCCTGGACGCCGGCGCGCTCGGGCTGATCGTGCCCATGGTCAACACCGCCGAGGATGCCCGCCGCGCGGTCAGCAACGCGCGCTATGCCACCAAGGGACAGCGCAGCTACGGGGGCAGCCGCCTCGCCGCCTATCTCGACGATGACTATCGCACCTGGGCCGACGAGAACCTGGCCGTCCTGGCCCTGATCGAGACCATCGAGGGGGTCGAGAACATCGAGGAGATCGTCAAGGTTGAGGGCCTGACCGGATGTCACATCGGCCACGCCGATCTGGCCCTCTCTATGGGGATCACCTTCGCCGAGATGGGACCGGACACTGAGCATGAGGCCGCCATGCTGCACGTGGTGACCGCCTGCCAGACGGCAGGCCTCGCCGTGGGCAAGCTGGTCGCCAGCGCCCAGGAGGCTCGGCTGCGCTACGCGCAGGGCTTCCGCTTTCTGGCGGTGGGCAGCGACGCCGCCATGCTCACCCAGGCCGCCCGCGAGATGCTCGCCGCCGTGCGCCTGTAGCTCCTGTGGAGCGCCGAGCTCCGGCTCGGCCTGGCCCGCCGCTGCACCGCACCTTCTCGCGCTCGGTGTGCTGGCTCAGTCCTTCAGATAGGTTTTGTACCAGGCCAGCGTTTCTGCCCAGGCGCCCGCCGCGGCCTCCGGATGGTAGCGCGTGCCCGTGTCGTTGAAGAACGCGTGGGCCGCGCCCGGATAGATGATGAACTTGTACGTCACCCCCGCGGCCTTGAGCGCCGCCTCAATGTCGGGCACCCCGGAGGTGATGCGCGTGTCCGTCTCGGCATAGATGCCCAGCACCGCCGCCTTGATCTGGGGCACCTCGTCCAACGGGGGGTTCGAGCCATAGTAGGGCGCCACGGCGCGCAGCTCCGGGATCTGGGTGGCGCAGCGCCAGGTGATCCCGCCGCCAAAGCAATAGCCGATCATCCCGATCCGCTCGGCGCGCACAAAAGGCTGGCTCTGCAGATAGACCATCCCGTCCCGAAAGTCCTGCACGATCTGCTCCTGCGGGATCTCGCGCAGCAAGGTAGGGATCGAGCCGGGATCGCTGACCTGATCGGTGCCGCTCTGGCGCGAGAGCACGTCCAGCGCCAGCGCCGCATAGCCCTCCTTGGCAAAGCGCCGCGCCACGTCCTTGAAATGCTCCAGCAGGCCGCGATTCTCGTGGCAGATCAGCACGCCGGGAACCTTGCCGTCGCCTGCAGGGCGTGCCAGGTAGCCCAGCAACGTGGCGTCCTGGCCCGGGAACTCGACCGACTCGCCCGCGATGGCCGGATCATTCGGCGGGATGGTGATCCCCTCGGCCGAGGCCTCCATCGGCGTGGCCGTGGCGGCCGCTGGGGCCGCCGTTGGCGCGGCCGCCTTGGGCGCTGGCGTGGGCGTTGCCGCGGGCTGACACGCCGCCAGCAGGCCCTCCGCCGCCGTCAGGCTGCCCACCACCGCCGCGATCCGTTTGAGCGCCTCGCGCCGCCCCAGTCGGCCCTGGCTGTAGTCCTCGAGATACCCCTGAGCGAGATGGTGGGCCGGGCCCGCATCCCAAGCGCCCGGCCCGAGGCCCTGTGTAGTTCGCATGGACATCTTCCTTCGCCTCCCTCTGCCGCAGCATGCGCGCGGCGCCTCATCATGCCTGGGACACCTGCTCGCATCATAGCGCCAGGCGGGCCGGCGGTCAACGCGCCAAGACACCAGAGACGCTGCGGGCCTGACAGGGCTCGCCTCAGCCGCCCCCCAGCCCCTCCACCACCGCCTTGTACTTTTCATGGATCATCTTGCGGTCGAATTCCCAAAAGGCCGCGAGCATGGCCTGCTCTTCCTCATCGGTATAGTAGGACCTGACCGCAGGAAAGAAGACCTTGTCCTCTTTTTCGATGTGTTTGGGATAGAATGCCACCAGCGTCCTAAGGTGCCGGTCGACATCCACCCAGGCGGACGTATCGCCGCTCCGATAGCGCGCGTTGGCCTCTACCAGGGCGCGGGTCGTCTGTCGGCCGAGGACGTGTTCCTGGATCAGTTCGTCCATCACGCGCCGGTCCTCGGCCGACAGGGGCCGCCCGGCTAGATCTCGAAAGAGGATCTCCTCCTCCTTGCCGTGGTGCGTCCGGTCGGCATACATCCGGATGAAATCCACCGCCGTGTCGACGAAGAGCGGATTCACCTGCTGGCTGACCTCGGTCTCCGCTACCGCCTGGCGAATGCTCGCGATCATCCGTTCGATCAGGCGATGCTCCACCATGAGCGGTCCCCGTGCTTGCATGGCTGCCTCCTCATGTCATTGTCCCAAAGCTAGAGCGGCTGCCAACACGGCTCAGCCTCAGGCCCGGCCTCGGCCTCTCCGGCTGCAGCCCGTCGGCAGGCTCTCAGGCGAAACATGGCCAGGATGCCCAGGGCCGGCCCCGGCGCCAGAAAGGCAAAGGCCCAGCGCCACCCCAGGGCGCCCTGAAGCAGCGGAATCAACCAGATCGTGGCCACGGTGACGGAAAACCCGGCGGCGAGCTGGAGCGTCAGGGCTGTTCCCACATACGACTGGTCGGCCCACTGTGTGACCAGAGCCGAGAACTGCGCCGAATCGGCCACCACGCTCAAGCCCCAGATCAGGCCCAGCGCCAGGACCCACCCGATGGGCGCGCCGAAGAACAGGCCGATCAGGACGGAACAGCTCCCCGAGATGGCCATGGCGAGGATGGTCGTCTGGGGCCCGCCCCAGCGGTCGGCCAGCATGCCTCCAGCCCAACAACTCAGGCCCCCGGCCACGAACATCGCAAAAGTCGCATAGGAGGCCGCGGCACCGCCCGAGAAGCCGCGAGCCGCCAGCGCATCGCTGAAAAAGGCCGCGAACCAGGCGTACATCGCGAACAGCTCCCACATGTGGCCGACGTAACCCAGAGCGGCCAGCCGCACCCCGCGATTGGCGAAGACTTGGCCCGCCTGGCGCGGATCGAAATGGGCCTTGGGGAAGGGGAATGGCCCCTCTCGAACGGCGAACTCGGTGATCAGGCCGCCCGCGACGGTTAGGGCCGAGGTGGCCGAGATGACCAGCCGCCAATCCAGGCCGCCCAAGCCGTTGATCAGGTGGGGCACGCCGTTGCCTGTCACGAGCGCTCCGGCCAGGATGCCCAGCGCCAACCCGCGACCCTTGCGAAACCAGGTTGCCATCAGTTTGAAGGCGGGCGGATAGACGCCCGCGAGAAAGAAGCCGGTAGCGAAGCGCAGGGGGATCCCCACGGCGGGGCGACCGGCAACCTGCAACAGCAGATTGGCCGCTGCGGCGCCGATCGCGCCACCCAGGATCACCCGTCTGGGTCGCACGATGTCGGACAGGTTGAGCAGGCTGGAGGCCAACGCGCCGCACACAAAGCCGATCTGCACCGCGATCGTCAGCCAGGCGCCGGCCGAGGGTGAGAGCCCCCACAGCGCACGCAGTTCAGGCAGCACCGCCGAGGCTGAAAACCAGGTGGACATGGACAGGAAGAGGCTGAGCGCCAGGAGCGCCAGGGCGCGCCCTCGCTGGCCTCTCTCGTTCTCCGATTCTTGCATAGCCATGATACGATCTCCAGGCGAGCCATATAACCTCTCGATAAGGTGTGGCCCCGCACAAGATCGCCAGAGCGCCCTTCGCAAGGGTCGAGATCAGCTCCTCGCGTCGGGCTCGAGGCAGTGTGTCGCCCGGGCTACCCTCAACCAGGGCACCTTGGCGCGCAGCGGGCGCCTTGGCGACCCGCAGGGCAACGCCCTCATTCTAGCACGCTCTGCATCCTGTGGAGGCTGGATTGAGGTGGGGATAGGGGTTGGTTGGGTTGGTGTGGGCAAGCTGCCGCTCGGCAAGCTGCCGCTCGGCCGCTCGGCAGGATGCCGCTCGGCATCTTGCCGCAGG
>JAFGLK010000273.1 GCA_016928125.1 Anaerolineae bacterium | reverse complement strand
TACCGCACCCCTCCCGCTGCAATCGAAGGGGGCCGATCATCTGATGAAACCTTCCCTCTGTTTGACACGGGCCAGTTCCTCATCCAGCGCGGCGATCGCGTGGCTCTCCTGGGCGCCAACGGGTCGGGCAAAACGACCTTTCTACGCACGCTGCTGGGCCAGATTGAGCCGCTGGCTGGGCGGGTGCGCATTGGGGCCAGCGTGCGCATCGGTTACCTTCCGCAGAAGCAGGATTGGCTCGATCCGAAAAAAAGGGTACTCGATCAGATTCTGGATGCAAGCGATTATACGCTGCAGGAAGCCCGGGACCTGCTGGGACAGTTTCTCTTCTCCGGCGATGATGTGTTCAAGGTCACCTCGGCTCTGTCCGGCGGCGAGTTGGCCCGGGTGGCTCTGGCTGTGCTGTCCATTGAGCAGCCCAACGTTCTGATCCTTGATGAGCCGACGACTCATCTGGACATCGCCTCACAGGAGATTCTGCAGGATGTGCTGATGAGCTTTCGGGGCACAATTCTCTTTGTCTCCCACGACCGCTACCTGATCGACGCATTGGCCACGCATGTGTTTTGGATCGAGGAAGGTCGTCTGTTTACTCTGGAGGGCGGCTACTCAGACTATGTCGCGCATCAGCGCGAGCGAAACCTCTCTCAGCGTGAAGAGATCTCCAACATAGCCGATGATGAAGAGCGCAGGCGCCGCCAGCGTCGGGAGCAACTCGCGGTAAGGCGCCGTGTTGAACAGATGGAGAGCCTGGAAGAGGAGATCGAGCGTGTTGAGCGAGAGCTCACCGTCACCTCAGACATGATCGAGCGGGCCAGCTCTGCCCAGGATATGGCGCGTCTGCATACGCTCGGCGTCAAGTATGGCGAACTCGAGTCTCTGCTTGCCCAACACCTGCGCGAGTGGGAGCGCCTGGCCAGCGTGGAAGAGAATGCAGACTGAATGCTATGTCATTGGACTCACGGGGAACATCGCCACGGGCAAGAGCACGGTGGCAGCCATGCTGGCCAGCCTGGGCGCGGATGTCTTCGACGCCGATAGCCTGGCCCACGACGCGATGCGCCGTGGAACCGCAGTCTTTCGGCGCATCGTTGCGCGCTTTGGCCTTGACGTGGTAGGAGCCCACGGCGAAATCGACCGGGCCAAGCTAGGGACGATCGTCTTTGCGGATCCTGCGGCACTGCGCCATCTGGAGCAGATCGTCCATCCAGCCGTGGTTGAGATCACGCACCAGCTTCTCGATGCCTCCGAGGCTGCGGTGTGCGTGATCGAGGCGATCAAGCTGCTCGAAGCCAACCTGCAGGCCGATTGTGATGAGGTTTGGGTGGTCACTTGCCAGCGCGCGCAACAGACTGCGCGCCTGATGGAGACGCGAGGTCTGACGCGGTCACAGGCCGAGCAGCGTATCGAGGCTCAGCCACCGGCGGAGGCCAAGCTTCCGTATGCCGATCGGATCATCGATAACGCGGGCTCTCTGCGCGAGACCTGGCTCCAAGTTGTGCGAGGCTGGAACGCCATCCCGGGCGTGACGCCCGTCTGCTCCGACACCCGCTGGGCTGCGTTGTCAAAGGATATGGCACCATGATCGAACGGTTCAAGGCCTTTGTCCAGCAGCATCCTCGGCTGAGCAACTGGATCTTTCTATCTATCGGCATGGTCATCCTCTTTGTGTGGGCCGCGCGCGGCCAGGATCTCACCGCCGGGCAGTTCGTGGGCTTGGCGGGAGCCTGCGTCGCATTGGCTGGGGCCTGCGCGTGGATCATCAGTTGGGAGTAGCACGATCCTGAAGCAATCTGGAAGGCAGTTTGTCCATGTCAACACCTGCAACCTCTCCCTTGCGCATCCTGATCATGACGGCCGAGATGACCCCATTCGCCAGAACGGGGGAGGTCGCCGTGGTCGTGGGGTCCCTGGTGCAGGCGCTGCATGCCTTGGGCCATGATGTGCGCGTCGCCATGCCGCGCTACAGGCATATCGATGCTCTCCGATTCGATCTCGAACAGCGTATTTCGCCCTATCCGGTGCCTATGGACCAGCGCCAGGATCTAGCCACGGTCTACGAGACCCAGACGGCGTCGGGCGTCCCAGTCTATCTGATAGACAACGTGCGCTATTTCGGCGCCCGCACCCTGTCCGCCTATGCCGATGACGCGGACGCGTTCATCTTTTACTCTCGCGCGGTGCTCGAGTTGCTCAAACGCCCCGAGACGGACTGGCATCCTGATATCATCCATTGCCACGACTGGCAGACTGGCCTCGTACCCAACTGGCTGGCTACGGTGTATCGCGATGATCCTATCTACAAGCAAACGGCTTCCGTATTCACCGTGCATCGTCTGTCTCACGAGGGGGTCTTTGGCTATCGCGTGCTTCAGGTCGCCGGTATTGCGGAGCAAGGCTTTCTGTTCCACCCTGCGATCTCTGACCTGGGCGAGTTGGTTGATTTACTCGGGCGGGGCCTGTTCTATGCTGACGCGATCACAACGGTCAGCGAGTCGTATGCATGCGAGATCCAGACGCCCGAGTCTGGGCAGCGGCTCGACCCACTGCTGCGAGATCGAAGCGAGCAGCTTTTTGGGATACTCAGTGGCATCGACACGACGGTGTATGATCCGTCCAGCGATCCGAGCATTCACAAGACCTATGATCCCCAGTCGCTGGATCGCCGCGCAGAGAACAAAGAGGCCTTGCAGCGCATGTGTGGCTTTGAGGTTCGAGCCGACGTGCCCCTGATTGGCATGATCTCGCGTCTGACTGCTTCCAAGGGCCTGGACCTGCTTACAGCTATCCTCGATCCGCTGATGGCTAATCTTGATTTCCAGCTCGTGATCATGGGCGTCGGGGACCCCGAATATCATGAATTACTCAGCGAGTATGTCCAGCGCTTTCCTGGCCGTATGGCCCTCCACCTGACCTTCAACGACGCCATCGAGCACCAAATCTACGCTGGCTCCGATCTGGTGCTCATGCCCTCTTTGCTTGAGCCCTGCGGTCTGGGACAGATGGCGGCCATGCGCTATGGGAGCGTGCCCATCGTCAGGGCGGTAGGTGGCCTAGCGGACACCGTAGAGCCCTATGAGCCCAGTCTGCAACAAGGCACGGGCTTTACCTTCCAGGCGTACGACGCCATGGCTCTGTATACGGCAATCGTCCGGGCCCTCGAAGCCTACCGCCACGTGGAGCATTGGCGCGCATTGCAGAGACGCGGCATGGCCCGGGATTTCTCCTGGGCCGAATCGGCTGCCCGCTACGTCGAGGTCTACACCTGGGCGCAGACCCATCGTCGTGAGACTCAGCCGACAGTATCCGTTCTGCGGAATGGGGAATAGCTTGGCCCCCGGCAGGGGATGCCTGTGACTGGCAGCCGAGCGACGCCAATGCGTCTGGCACAAGGCTTCCTGTCTGGTCTTTGCGTCGTCTTGTTGGGTTGTAGCTCGGCCCCGTCCATAACACCCACTGGCCTGCCAGCCACAGTGCGACCCTCCGAGCCCGCGTCGCCCGTCCATACGCCGACGACTCAGGCGGCGACGGCCTCCTCATTCACGCGCAATCAGCCGACCACCACGCCATCCGTACCCATTGCCCAGGGAACGCCGGCTTCCAGCCACGCCAATTCCCCAATCGCCAGTAGCTCCACCCCAACCCTCGCAGCTACCCCCTCGGGGACACCTACGGCCACGTCGACCCAGGCCAGCACAGATACCCCTTTCCCGACCGCGACGCTTAGGCCTACGCCCGCTCCCTCGAGGTCGCGGCACAACCCAGTGCCCGTGATCGCCATTGACCCTGGACACGGGGGGCTTGATGTGGGCGCGCCCCACTACAACGCCAGCGGGGAGATTGACTTCTCAGAGAAGGAGATCAACCTGGCGCTGGCCCTCAACCTGCGCGAGAAGCTGGTGGCCAGAGGCTACCAAGTGGTGCTCACGCGAGATGGCGACTATATGCTGAACGAAGAGGGTGAGGACGTAAACGGCAATGGCACCGTTGAGTATCTGGATGAGCTGCAAGCTCGCGTGGACCTGGTGAATGCCGCTGAGGCAGATCTTTTGCTCTCGATCCATCAAAACGCGTTCTACTGGGAGGATGGGTCGCTCGCTCCCGATATCGGCGGCAGCGTCACGTTCTACTGCAAGGATCGGCCCTTCTCAGAGGCTAGCCTGCGCTTGGCCGAGTTGGTGCAGGAGCACCTGGTGGAGACCTTTCGGAATCTGGGCCACGTCATGATGGCGCGCGATGTGGAGGATGATCTGGCGCTGATGACACCCGGTGAGCCGGGCAGCCATTTGGTCTTACTGGGGCCGGAAAGCGCCCGAATCGCACGCGCCTCGCAAATGCCGGGCGTGCTCAGCGAGACGGTCTTTATCACTCATGCGCGCGAGGCGCGCCTGATCTGTGATCCCGCTGTGCAGGATCTGGTGGCCGTCGCCTATGCAGATGCGATCGCGGCCTACCTGGCCGAAGGATCAAGCCCTTGAGTATGCGCGGGCTGTGGCGTGCGCATCGCTCGGCCGGGATGTCATGCTTTGAGGTTGCCCCGGCGGGATACCTCGGTGTCGAGCATCAGCGTGAAGGGGCCATCATTGTGGATCTCGACCAGCATGTGAGCTCCGAATCGTCCGAACCGCACTTTGTTGATCCCTTGCTCAGACAATAGCACCCCAAACCGATCGACGAGGGGCTCGGCGATCTCGGGAGGCGCTGCCTCGCTGAAGCTGGGACGGCGACCACGTCGCGCATTGCCGTAAAGGGTGAATTGCGAGATCACCAGGGCCTCGCCGGCCATATCCAGGAGGGATAGGTTAAAACGGCCGTCCGCATCCTCAAAGATGCGCAGATTGGCGATCTTTTGGGCTAGCCACCCGGCGTCGGCTTCTGTGTCGCCCGCCTTGATGCCTAGGAGAATCACCAGTCCCCCTGCGATCTGCCCCACCATTTCTCCGTCGACCTTCACCGATGCCTGCGTCACCCGCTGCAAAAGCGCTCGCATCCCTTACCCTCCTGATGTTCCGATCGCTTGGTCTATGCACTCGGCGACAATGTGTCGGCACGGCAGCACAGGCGCCCATTTGTCATCGTGTGGCCGCTCGGCTATAGTATACTCAATACCGAAAGGGGCCGTGACGATGATCAAGCTCATCCTGACCTGGAATGTCCGCGAAGGCAAAGAGAACGAGTATCTCGAGTTTCTCACGCGCGACTTTGCCAAGGCCCTACTGGAAATGGGTCTGCAGCCGACCGATGCGTGGTATGCGGTCTGGGGCCAGGGCCCTCAGGCCTTGGCGGGTGGCGTCACAGATGATCTGGAGGCGATGGAGAAGGCGCTGGCCAGCGATGCTTGGAGAGCCCTGCAGGAGAAACTCGCGGGCATAGCCGTCGATTTTGAGCACAAGGTCGTCAAGGCGACGGGGGGATTTCAGCTCTGAGAGAGTCTCTCTGAAGTGCACATGGCCAGGGAGACGACGCGCACGCATGAAAAGCGGTGCCATGAGATCCTGCATGGCACCGCTCAGTTTTTGTTGCCCAAGAATCAGTCTTCTTTGGTGGAGGCCTTGGGCTCCGTCTTCTCTGATACCTTCTCGGTGGATTGGGATTCATCCGATTTGGCCGCAGACTTGGGCGTGAGCGAGGCGGTGTTGCTCTTGTTGTCCGTCACATAGAACCCTTTGCCTTTGAAGACGATGCCCACCGGATGAATCACACGATGGACAGGCCCCCCACATTCCGGGCAGGCTCTGAGGGGGTCGTCTGAGAAATGCTGGAAACGATCGAACCTGATGCCACATTCGTCGCATTCGTACTCGTATGTCGGCATAGCAGTTCGTACCTCCCAAGCGGATGCGATCAAAGGCTCTAACGGGGCCATAGGGTCTCGGGTTCGCGGCCACCAAGCTCGAATTATAGGCCAACTGGCGAGTCTCCGCAAATCTCGGCCTGCTTTATTGTTGAGCAAGTGTGCCACCTGTTCCCTCAGATCAGGGGGAAAGCTGCCGTTTTGGAAAAATGGTGCCGGGTCGATATGCTGATGGTACGGAACGAAACAAGGGAGCCATGTCCAGGCCTTGGCCCCCGTCCCGAACACCTCCGCCTAGCGATTCATCCCACGTCCCGCCCCGGCACGGTCGAGGAGTTGACGTGCGAACGAAGGTGCGCTCGCCAGCGTGGATCTCGCGTATCAATGCCTTCATCACATAAACTGCCCGCTCTGTGAATGCCCAGCCCGCCCCTGGCGCATCGGGCGCCTTGACAGTAGAGAATGGTCCGCATAGGGAACTGCTGGCGCTGGTCGAGGAGCACGCGCTAGAGTGGCAGGTCCCTGGGAGAGGCTGAGAGGGCGGCTCCTACCCATTGCTGGGCCAGCCCGCGAGGCGGGACGAAATCCCCCCTGCCCTGGGCCTGTATCCCACCATCCCGGCATACATCCCACTCTCGAATCGAATGCCTGCCGGGCCCCCATGCATACCTGCCTTCGCATCACGTCGCGGGCACAGATTGGGCGTCAGCGCTCGAGAGCGTATTTATGATTAAGTTTATCATGATAGTATATTAAATGCTGACTCGCTCAGTCTTTATGCTTGGGCGCGCGTCTTCGCGATGCCAGACCATCCCCGCCCTCCTTTGGGGCCACTCCTCTTTGTAGGTATAATGACATGAGCGCTGAGGGAGGAGGATCATGCCCCGCATCTATGTTTCTCTGGATCTGGAGCTGACGGGCCTGGACGTCGATCGCGATGAGATCATCGAGATCGGCCTCGTCAGGTTTCGTGGTGACGAGGTGCTCGAGACGTTTACCAGCCTGGTCCATTCAGATCGCAGAATCCCCCTCAAGATCGAGCAGATGGTTGGGATCAGCCAGGCCGAGATCGATGCTGCGCCTCCTTTCAGCAGTCTGAGGGGCAAGATCCTCTCCTTTGTGAAACACTATCCGCTGGTGGGCCACAACGTGCTCAACGATCTTGCATTTCTCGCGCGCCAGGGCCTCAGCCTGCAGAACATGACGGTCGATACTTTTGAGCTCGCCACCATCCTCCTACCCGAGGCTGAGCGTTACACTTTGGCCTCCCTGGCCGAGGATCGAGGCATCGACGTGGCCCAGAGCCATCGCGCCCTGGCCGATGCCATGACCACGAGGGATCTCTTCTTGACGCTCGTCCAGGGCGCCTCCAGCTGGGATCGCGCCGCGCTCGAGGAGATGAGCCGCCTGGCAAACGACGCCCAATGGCCCCTCCTGCAAGTCTTCCGAGACATCCTCTCAGAGCGAGATCAGCGCGATGGCGGCTCGGCGCTGGCGCAACGCGAGACGGGGCGTATGTCGCTGGCACATATACAGCCTGAGCCGCAGTGGTCACCACTCAAGCCAACCGAAGAGATCGAACCCCTCGACCTGGAGGAACTCAGCGCCTTCCTCTCGCCAGGTGGCCCTTTTGAGCGCTCCTTCGCAGGCTACGAATACCGCACCCAACAGATCGAAATGCTCCAGGCGGTGGGAGATTCCTTCAACTATCCTACGCATCTGCTGGTCGAGGCGGGCACCGGCACAGGCAAGTCGCTCGCCTATCTCTTGCCGGCCATCCTTTTTGCCGTCCGGAACGGACGTCGGGTGATTGTCTCCTCGAACACGATCAACCTGCAGGATCAACTCTACACCAAGGACATTCCCGATCTGAAGCGCATTTTGCCCCTCGATTTTCAGGTCGCGCTGCTCAAGGGGCGGAGCAACTACATCTGTCTACGGAGCCTCAATCAAAAGCGCCGGGCGGGGCCGCTCTCGATAGAGGAAGCCCGCGTCATGGCCAAGATCCTTGCCTGGCTGCCGCAGACACAGACCGGCGACCGGGCAGAGCTGCTGCTGATCAACGAGGAGAACGCCATCTGGAGCCAATTCGGGGCATCCTCTGAGACGTGCATGGGAGAGCTGTGTCCCTTCAGGCAGTCTGGACAGTGTTTCTTCTATCGGGCCCGCGCGCGGGCCGAGCGAGCTCACATCGTGATCATCAATCACGCCCTCTTGCTGTCGGATCTCGTGCTCGACAACCGTATACTGCCCGAATACCGGCATGTGATCATCGACGAGGCGCACCATCTGGAGGAGCAGGCGACCAATCAGTTTGGGTTTGAGGCTGGACGACAAGAGATCTATGCCTTTCTGAACGGCCTGGGCCATGAGCGCAACAATATGCCAGGCGGCCTGCTGGCCAGTGTGCCCGGGCTTTTCGTTGAGCGCGAGGCGAGCCCCGCAGTTCGCGATGTGGTCACGTCCCTCATCGACGGGCTGCTTGAGCAGATCGAGATCGCTGAAAGGCGGCTCTATGAGCTGTTCAACACGTTCGAGCATTTTCTTGACGGCATGGGCAAGTTGGACCTGGCGAAGGGCCAGACCTATGATCAGCAAGTGCGTCTGACCTCTGGACTCCGCACCCAGCCCGAGTGGAGCAACGTCGAGATCGCCTGGGAAAGCTTGTCGGCTCCCCTCAAGGAGATACTGGACGGGCTGGAAAGGCTCTTGGGGCGGATCGAAGCAATCAGCGGGGAAGACGATGAGGCGCGCAACGAGCTCGCCCAAGAGGTGCGCACCTATCTACAACGCGGCACTGAGATCTGGATGGGTCTGGATAGCATCCTCTTTGAGCCCCAAGAGAACGGGATCTACTGGTTCTCACTCTCTCCGCGCACCCGAGAGCTGTCGCTGCATAGCGCGCCGCTGCACATCGGCCCCACCCTTCAAGAGCGGCTCTTCAGTCAAGTCGATACGGCCATCTTGACATCGGCCACCCTGCGTACTGCGGGCAGTTTTGACTATATCAGCGAGCGATTGGGGCTCGAGGACCCTGTTGAGCTGGCGCTCGATTCTCCCTTTGACCTGAAATCGGCCGTCCTGCTCTATGTGCCCAAGGATATCCCAGAGCCCAATCAGCCCTACTACCAGAAGCAAGTCGAAGCGGCGCTCGTCGATCTGTGCAAAGCCACAGAGGGGCGCATGTTGGTGCTCTTTACGTCCAACAGCCAACTTCACGCCACCTACCACGCCATCCAGCGCGCCCTTGAGGCCGAGGGGATCGTCCTCTTTGGCCAGGGGATCGACGGATCGCGTCGGCAGATTCTGGAAAGCTTTCGCACAACCCCAAAGGCGGTTCTGCTGGGCACGCGCAGCTTCTGGGAAGGAGTCGACATCGTGGGGCAGGCGTTGAGCTGCCTGGTCATCGTGAGGCTTCCCTTTGCCGTGCCCACCGACCCGATTCTCGCGGCCAGGGCCGAGACGTTCGAGGATGCATTCAACCAATACCATCTCCCCGAAGCCATCTTGCGCTTTAGGCAGGGCTTTGGGCGCTTGATTCGCAGCCGAGATGACTATGGCATCATCGTGCTACTGGACAAGCGCATTCTGACCAGGTCCTATGGCGCCACGATCCTGCGGTCCTTGCCGCCCTGTACCGCGCGTCAGGGGCCACTTTCCTCGCTCCCCAATTCTGCCCGGCGCTGGCTCGACCCGAGCAATCGGCCTAGATAGGCAGGCAGAGCCGTCCTCGCCGAGATCGATCGCCCATGTCCAAGATGTATAAATATTCATAATGGCTGAGCTTCTATTCATCTTGGCTTCATATAGTGCCCCTACACTACAAGCAAGCCAACAGCCTGCGTTGCGCCATCCTATGGGTGCGCGCTCGATGTGAGGCAGTAGTCGTCTGAGGTTCCGGACACGAACCCCGAGCGCCCAAAGAGGAGCAATGAGCTTGGGTATCGGCGAGCTATCACGTTATCTAGCAGGACAGTCAAGCGTAGGGCGGCCGGCCACAACCCTGGCATGGTACCTGGGCATGAAACGCCTCATGGATGTGGCGTTGGCCAGCATCGCATTGCTTTTGAGCCTGCCCCTGTTTCTTCTCATCGCAATCGCGATCAAGCTGGACTCTCCGGGGCCCGTGGTCTTCCGGCAGAAGCGCGTGTGCGGCAAGCAAGATCCTGATAGCGCGCATCCGGAACGAAACGTCTTCGACTTTTTCAAGTTTCGCTCCATGTATGTCAACTGCGATCATGAGATCCACCGCAGATACGTGACCCAATACATGAATGGCCATACGGGGGCAAACAATGGCAGCGCCCACAAGCCGGTCTTCAAGATGAAGAACGACCCGCGGATCACGCGTGTGGGTCGTTTTCTACGGCGCACCAGCCTCGACGAATTGCCCCAGCTCTTGAACGTCCTTGCAGGCGATATGACGATGGTGGGGCCTCGACCCGCATTGCCCTACGAAGTCGAGCAATACGACCTGCGGCATCGCCAACGACTGATCCCTCAGGCTGGCCTCACAGGCCTGTGGCAGGTGAGTGGGCGCACTGCACTCTCGTTCGAAGAGATGGTCGACCTTGACGTCGAGTACGCGCACAAGCGTTCCCTGGGGTTGGACATCACCATCTTGCTGCGCACGATTCCCACGATCCTCTCCCGACGCGGCGCCTGGTAGCGTCGTCCACAGCTTACGGTCATGTCGAGCGCCCTGCGAGGCAGGGCGCTCTTTGCATCTTTGGCAGCCCTCGCCGGAGCCTCGTCCTCCCTCGTTGCGGCAGATGCCTGATTGTCGCCTCCCGCGGGGGCATCCAGACCGCGCCAGCGTCTTCCTGGGCCGGCGTTGACGCTATCCCAGTCCTCTGATAAGCTCTTCGCCAGACATGAGAGGGGGTGAAGGGTGGCACGCAAGGGTTCCTTCTATGCGGGCATCGTGCTGATCTCCGGCGCCACCCTCATGTTCGAGCTCGCACTGACCCGCGTATTTGCCCTCATCGAATGGTACCACCTGGCCTTCTTGAGCGTCAGCGTCGCGCTGCTCGGCTACGCCGCCAGCGGGACCTGGCTGTCGCTGCGGCCGCAAATCTCTGCGCGCCGCTGGCCCTGGGTGGCCCTCGCCTTTCCTCTGAGCATCTGGGGAGCCTACTCGCTCATCAATACCATCCCCTTTGATTCGTATCAACTCATGTGGTCGCGTCGTCAGATCCTCTACCTGGCCATCTACTATATCGGCCTCGTGGTGCCATTCGCTCTGGCTGGCTACCTGCTGGCCTACTGGTTGACGGCCTCTGGCCGTGAGAGCCACCGCGTGTATGCCGCCAACTTGATCGGATCGGGGCTGGGCGGCCTCTCGCTCGCTAGCACCTTGCCGAGCTTGGGCGGCGAAGGGACGATCGCGTTGGCCGGCGCGATGGGCGCCTTGGGAGCCATGGGCATGCTGTTTCACATGCCTTCGCGGCACAGACCTGCTCCATACATCGCGTCAGGCTTGCTGGCGATCATGGGAGTCTATATGAGTATGTTTCCGCCGGCATGGTGGCGTCTGCGGCTCTCCCCACACAAGGCGCTGAGCTACGCACTGCAGTCGGCGGGGGCGCAACACGCCTATCAAGGCTGGAATACCTTTTCGCGCGTCGATGTGGTCGAAAGCGTGCAGATCCATTCCGCGCCCGGCCTGAGCCTCAACTATGCCGGCAGACTGCCCCCTCAGCATGGCCTGACGATCGACGGGGACAACCTGAGCCCCTTGTCTCGCCGCCTGAACGACGCCGATACAGCTTTTCTAGACTATCTGCCCTCGGCATTCGCCTATCAGATTGTGCCCCAAGCCAAGACCTTGATCATCCAGCCCCGCGCCGGCCTGGATGTGGCAGTCGCGCTCAGGGCGGGGGCTAGAGAGGTTCAGGTGGTTGAGGACAATGACCTGGTCGTACACATCGTCCGAGATCTGTACGGCCCCTTTACCGGCGACCTTTACCAAGACTCGCGGGTGACGATCCAGGTGGAGAGTGGACGGACAGCTCTTGCGCGCTCAGCGGAGGCGTTCGATATCATCCAATTCTCGTTGAGTGAGAGCTTTCATCCGCTGGCGGTCGGCACCTACAGCTTGGCGGAGAACTATCTCTACACCGTGGAATCGTTGACAATTGCCCTACAACACCTTGAGCGCGAGGGCATCCTGGTCATCACCCGCTGGCTGCAGGATCCTCCCAGTGAATCGGTGCGTGCCGCAGCTTTGACGATTGCCGCGCTAGAGCGGACGGGCATCTACGAGCCGGGGCGCCACCTGCTGGCCTACCGCTCTTGGTCGACCCTCACGCTGATCGCCAGTCCGACGGCGTTCTCCGAAAGGGCCGTGGACAGACTCAGGTCTTTTTGTGCGCAGATGGGATATGATCTGGTGTTCTACCCGAGCATGCCCAGGGCTGAGGCCAATCAACACAACAAGCTGCCTGCTCCCCTCTACTTTGACGCGCTAGATCAGCTCGTAGACCCAGAGAGACGTGCCCAAGCCTTCGAAGATAGCCTCTATGATATCTCGCCTCCCTCTGATAACCGCCCCTTCTTCGGACATCATTTCCGCCCCCGACAGATTCCCCAGATCATGGCGCAACTAGGCAAGAGCTGGCAGCCCTTTGGCGGCAGTGGCTTTTTGCTGGTGCTTCTGCTACTCCTCTTTGCGATCTTGGCCAGCCTGATCCTCATGAGCATCCCGATGGTGGTGGCCTCACGCGACAGATCGTCTGCTCGACACACAGGGCGTATCGCGGGCTACTTTTTTGCGCTCGGACTCGCCTTCATGCTGATCGAGATGCCCCTCATGCAGCACTGTATCTTGTATCTGGGCCAGCCCGCCTACTCGTTTATCGTGGTGCTTGCGGGCCTGCTGATCTCCTCCGGGTTAGGCAGCATCCACTCGCGGCGGGTCTCTCTGCGCTACGTGTTACTCTTGCTCGTTGTCCTGGCCTTGGGCTATCCCTTTTTCCTGCAGGGGCTGTTCGCACGCACCATCGCCTGGCCATTGGCCGCACGCGTGCCGCTGGCGCTGCTCTGCCTGGCGCCTATCGGATTCGTGATGGGCATCCCATTCGCTGGAGGGCTGGCGAGGATGGCAGATGCAGAGGGGAACCTGGTGCCATGGATCTGGGCCGTCAATGGCAGCGCGTCGGTGATCAGCTCGATTCTGGCGACCGTGCTTGCCCTGTCAAGAGGCTACCGCTTTGTGCTGGCCCTGGCCGCGTGCTGCTATCTCATCGCGCTGGGCATGTGCTGGCTGCCTGGCAGAGGTATGTGGCGCCCTAGTGACCGCCTGTGAGGGGCACAAAAGCCACACCCATGATGCGCTCTGTCTTGGTCTCCTGGCCACGGCGCTCCACCAACCAGAGCACCTGATAGGCCCCAGGCGGCCCCACAGGAATGACCATGCGTCCACCATCCGCGAGCTGCGATACCAAAGGCTGTGGAATGTGGTCGGGCGCACACGTCACAATGATCGCATCATACGGGGCGTGCCCCTCCCAACCATAATAACCATCGGCGCACTTGACCTGAATCTGCGTGTAGCCCAAGCGCGCCAAGCGCTCCTTCGCTTGTTCACAGAGTTCGGGGATGATCTCGATTGTATAGACCTCACCGGCTAACTCGCCCAGGATCGCCGCCTGGTAGCCGGAGCCCGTGCCAATTTCGAGGACCCGAGAGCTAGACGCCAGCTTGAGCAACTCGGTCATGGCGGCCACCATGTAGGGCTGTGAGATCGTTTGCCCATAGCCTATCGGCAAAGGATGATCTTCGTAAGCCTGGCCGAGATAGTCATCGGGGACGAACTCATGTCTTGGCACTTTCTCCATGGCCCGGAGCACGTCCCGATCCGTAACACCACGCCCCTCGATCTGAGACCTGACCATCTCCTGCCTGCTCCCTGCAAGCGGATCCGCGGTAGGCGCGTCAACAGGGGCAGCCGTTACCTTTGGGGCGGATTTCTGGGATGTGATCTCATCCGAGCGCTGACCACACGACAGACCAGCGACGAGAAACAGCCCCAATATGAACGGAAGCCAGATTCGGCTGGCGCAACGCTCCTTTGTAGCCATGCAGCAGATCCCCATGCCCCATGAACGGTCCACCACCATTGTAGCACGCCCAACTCAGGCAGACAACAGCCATCGCTGGCACCAGCCGAGATCTGCGCGCATCTCCGGGCCGGCAAGACGGCACCCGCGCCTCTGGCATGGGTCTACGATTCGGCCAGCAACCTGCCCAGATCGATATCCAGCAAAGAGCGCATCTCGCGCACAGCATCATAGTCACCATCGTTGGTCGGAAGGAGGCCCGTGAGCCCATACAACTGGAAGAGAAGCGAACGGCCCTCTTCGCTGCGCGCCAGAGTGTCAAAGGCCAAGGACAATCTCTTTGACACCTCTTCAGACAGGTTACCGCGAAACACGAGTGGATCTGAGGGGATGCTGGCTGTAAGGTACAGGATTTCGACGCGCTGAACGACGTCAGGATACGCACCCAAGATGGCAGCCCTGGCATCGCCGATCGTGCCATCGGCGCGTGGCGGCGCCCAGAAACCGGCCGCCGCATCGACCTCGCCGTTGTAGACGGCCAGCACGGCCTGGGCATCGCCTGCCAGAAAGATCTCTTCTCCGGGCTCGACCCCCGCGCTGAGGAGCACAGCCTTGGGAAAGAGATATCCTGTGGTCGAATCGGGCTCTGTGTAGCCCATGCTGGCGCCATTGAGATCGGCCAACGACGCGATGGGAGCCAGGCCTCGCGCCGTGCGCACATCTGCGCTCTGCACCACGATCTGACCGCGCGTAGCCGCCCACGCAAAGCGGACCCCACGGTAGCGTGCCGAGACATCGCAGCGCTCCTTGGCCAGAAGATAGGCCGGCACAGACATCCAGGCAACGTCTGCTTCCCCTGCACAGAGCGCATCCATGGTATCCCTTTCGCTAGTTGGGATGACGGCGCGCATCTCAAGATCGGCATATTCAGCCAGGCTCTCGACCATCTGGTCATAGAGACGCGATCCGGCCTGCTCTTCAGCGCTGCGATCTGGGGCGAAGTAGATCGATATTGCCGAAAGTTGAGGAGTGGGGGTTGGCGTATCCAGAGGTCGCGCTGCCACATGCGTCGCCGTAGGCGACGGTGTAATCGCACGAGTCGGCGACGTGGCAGGCGAAGGGCAATTGACAGCGGCTGTCTGTATGACGATCAATGGCTCAGGGGCAAGACAGCCACTACAGAACAATGCCAATCCCACACACAGAAGCGTCACGAGATATTTGGGCATGTTTTCCGCTGTCTCAGTATACTACGTGAATAGATATAGGTTATTCTATCTGTTATATAAGATAGTAGTCATAGTAGGGCCGGTGGAAAAGTGGATTCTCACCGCGGAAGCACAAGCCATCCAAGGCATCTGGCGGCAGGGTCTATATCTAGTGGTGTCTTGTACACACGGTCTCTGGATATCTCTCTGGATAGTAATGGATAAGTCGACTCAACATAACAAAGCGACCACAACAGGTTGTTGTGGTCCGAAGCATGCCACCATGGGTTGTGGTCATCGAGAAAGAGAGCCTTCCGAAGGAGCAGTAAGGCACGGCGTTATCCACAAGCGCGTTCCCGCTTATCCACAGATTTTGAGGCCCTCAGGTGTAGTTGTCCACAGAGAGGCTCGCTCGATCCCGTCATCGGGCCCAGCGCCGTGGCTCGACGGGTGGCACAGCATCAGCTGGTCAAGCGTCTACCCATAGTAGGTTCGCAGTCCGAAATCGGACGGAGCGTTGCTCAGCACGGCGCCGAGAATATGAGCATTGACCTTTCTCAGCCGCTCGATGGCTTGCTGTGCGCTCTCTCGCTTGGTCTCGCCAGCGCTCACCACCAGAAGGACGCCATCGACCTTGGTCGCAAGCACCGCGGCATCGGC
>JAFGLK010000272.1 GCA_016928125.1 Anaerolineae bacterium | reverse complement strand
CGGCGCGGCGTGCCCCAGTGGGGCCGCTTTCACATGCGGGCTGACTCGGGCGGTGGGGCCTTGCTCGATATCGGCGTCCACGCCCTGGATGCGCTGCTCTGGATCATGGGCAATCCCAGGGTGGTGGCGGCGAGCGGCGCCACCTATACCAAGCTGGCGAATCGAGATGAGGGCCTGGTGACCTCGTTGGCCGACAGCGGCGCGCCTGTGGGCGTGTTCGAGCCTCGACCTTATGACTATCGCGAGTTCGACGTAGACGACATGGCCGTGGGCTTGCTGCGCCTGGAGACTGGCGCCACCATCACGATCCGCGCCAGCTGGGCGGCCAACGTGCCGCCGGGCATGGGCGGCACTGTGATGCTCGGCACCGAGGGTGGCTTGAGACTGCAACCCCTCCTACTGGTCGCCAACATGGGGCGCTACCAGGTGGATGTGACGCCCAAGGTGCCGGAGGATCCGGATATTCCGTTTTACAGCCACTGGAAGCAGGCCCGACACGTGGTGGACGTGCTGCGAGGCCGGGCGGAGCCGTTGGTGAAGGCAGAGGAGGTCCTCAACGTCATCCGTGCCCTGGATGGGCTCTATCGCTCCGCCGAGGCGGGGCGCGAGGTGCGCCTCGACTGAGCTGGCCAGTCGATACGAGACCCACGACGTCGCGCCGCAGAGGAAAAAGGGAGACGCAAGATGAAGCGCTACCGCACCGCCATCATCGGCTTTGGACATATGCACATCAACCATGTGGCTTCGCTCTATGCGGCCCACCCTTTGGTCGAGTGGGTCGGTTGCGCCGACACGCAGCCACTCACGCCTGAACTGCGCGCAGCGCCATACACACGCGAATGGAACCAGAGGCATGTGATGGGCGAGTTCGGCATCCCACGAGCGTATGACGATTATCACGAGCTGCTGGAGCAAGAGCAGCCCGAGATCGTGATCGTCACCTGCGAAAACGCCCAGCATCCCGATGTGGTGACGGCCTGCGCCGCCGTCGGCGCCCACGTGTGCATCGAGAAGCCCATGGCCGCCTCGCTTCAGGATGCATTGCGCATGGTGCGCGCCTGTCAGGCCGGCGGCACGACCATGCTGGTCAACTGGCCCTCCACCTGGTCGACCGGCCAGCGCAAAGCCAAGGCGCTGATCGACGAGGGCGCCATCGGGCGGGTGCTGGAATGCAAGTGGCGCTCGGGCCACACCGGGCCGCTGGGACCCAGCGCCGCCCACGCGGGCGTGAGCCAGGTGGCCGAGCCGATGAGCGGGCCGGAGCGCGCGGCCACCTGGTGGCATCAGTCGGCTGCGGGCGGGGGAGCCATGCTCGACTTTTGCTGCTATGGCACCGTGGGCTCACGCTGGTATGTGGGCGAGCCGGCCCAGGCCGTCCTGGGGCTCAAGGCCAACCTGGATAGCCCATACGGCGACGCCGAAGACAATGCGGTCATGCTGGTGCGCTTTCCCAGCGCGCTGGCGCTTCTGGAAGGCTCCTGGACCACGCGCCATCATGGCGTGGCCACCGGGCCGATCGTGTATGGCACCGACGGCACCCTCGTCGTGGAAGAGGGCGGCGCTGGCCAGCGGGTGCGCCTCGAACGGGGCGGCGATCGCTCCGAGATCGTGGCCGCCGACCCCTTGCCCGCCGGACGGGAGAACGTCGCCCAGGAGCTGATCCACCATTTGGAGACGGGCGAGCCGGTCCATCGCACCCTGGAGATGCTGTTCAATCTAGAGGTCATGGCCATCCTGGATGCGGGTGTGCGCTCGGCGGCCAGCGGCCGCCTGGAACTGGTGAACAGCGCCGTCTGGTGCCTCGGCTGACCCTGGCCTGACGCGATCAACCGCGACCATTTGAGAGGAAGAACCATGGTACTACATCTTACAGACAAACATCCGCAGAGGGTCGAGCCGGGGGGCGAACGCACGATCCTGGGTTACGGCGAGCGCCTGATGATGGTGGAGATCAGCATCGAGCGGGGCACCGCCGTGGCAGTGCATGCTCATCCGCACGAGCAGGTCAGCTATCTGGTGCGGGGCTCGGTGCGCTTTACCCTGGACGATGAGCGCTTTGTGCTCAGCCCGGGCGAGAGCGTGTTCATCCCGCCCAACGCGCCTCACGGGGCCGAGGCGCTCTCCGATTGCACGCTTGTGGATGCCTTCTCGCCGCCACGGGAGGATTTCCTGCAGGCGTAGCGCTCAGGGCTCGGGCGGCTGTTCGCGCTTGGGCCCAGCATCCGGCGCGGCGGGCGCCGGCGGAGGCGTCGCCGTCTCTGCCTCATCCGCTCCCGGCTTGAGCGCCTCGGCCTCCTGCGCCGCCCGATCGGCATGGCGCAGTTCGTCGTAAATGCTGAACCATTCGCCCATCTCTGAGCGGCGTCGGGCGGCTTCGCGCTCTTGCTGCGCCTCGCGAAAGGCCTGCATGCGCTGAAAGATCTCATTCTGCACGTCGTTCGGATTCGGCACGCGGTCAAAGGTAAAGCTGCCTGCGCCCGCGGTCTGAATCACCACATCGCCATAGTTGAAGAATGAGGCGATGATGTTTGGGACCTCGAGATTAACATTCTGGATCATGCCCAGGCTGGCCTCGCGGCGCTCTTCAGAGAAAAAGAGGGGGCGCTTCTCGATGTCGATGATGCGCTCATTCGTGACGATATAGAGATCGTTGCCCCAGTCGTTCACCTCCCACCAGAGCCAACCCATCACGATCACGGTCAGCACAAGCATCACGAATGGATAGAGTGGCACCGCTCGTACCAACGCGGGCGGAAAACTGAAAAAGGCGAGGGCTGTCAAAACGCCCAGGGCGACGCTCAGGATAGCGGGCACCGCCGCCTCCATGATCAGGAAGACCCAATGCTTGCGCCAGGTCACCATATCGGGCGTGGCCATGCGTACCTGCGGAATGAGCTCGTAGCGCGCCAACCAACGCAAAAAGCGATCCAAAGGCCCGGGCTGCATCCCTGCCGGGCCGTTGGAGCCGAAAAAGTCGATCGGCTGGGCCTCGAGCACATCCTCCTCGGGCATGGATTCACCGGTGTCGAGGCGAGCGTAGGTCGCAATCGCCTCGCGCATGCGCTCACGCTGCACGGCACGGCGGGTGGCCTGTGCTCGGGCGAGCTCGCCCCAGATCGCATCGCGCATCGCTTCAGGGTTCGGCACCAGATCAAAGAGCATCGAGCCCACCTCGGCAGCCGTCTCGACGGTGACATAGCCGAAGTTGAGCATGCGACCCACGAGATCGCGCCGCAGACTGATGTTCTGCACCCGCTCGAGGGGCGCCTCCTTTCGCGATTCGTAGATAAAGGCCACCCGCTCTCGATGGCTGATGCGGCGGTTCGTCACCGCGTAATAGTCATTGTGCCAATCGAGCCAGTGCCACGCAAAAGCCACGGCATAGATCGCCAGGCCGGGCAACATCCAGAGGCGCACATTGAGGGAGGGAAGGACCGCCAGGCGGAGCACCTCGAGCACGCCCACATAGATCAGCAGGAGGAGGGCGCCGGGTAAGAGCCGGCGCACCAGCGCGATCCAGTGGCGCCGGGAGCTAAACGTGACCAACTCACCGGACTCCAGCCAGGGATAGCGAGGCGCGCGCAGCTTGTCCAGGATCTCTTGCGGCACCAGCAGTTCGCGACGCATGCCGGGATGGTCGTGCAAGAGCTCCTCAAGGGCGCGACGCGTGATGCTCCAGAGCGTCATGTCGGTGAGTGCGGTGACGGTCGCGTCGCGAGGCTCGCCCACAAAGAGAGAGGTCATGCCGTACGAGTCGCCGGCCTTGAGCACGTCCACGGGGCGCTGGATGCCATTCTCATCCACGCGATGCACGATCGCCTCGCCGTCCCCGATGATGAACAGCGTCGTGCCCAGGTCGGCCTGGCGCGTCAGCCGGGTCTGCGGCGCGACCTCGTGTTGCTCGCAGATATCTGCGAGCAGTTTGAGATAGTCGGGCCGCAGCGCCGAGAAGAGCTCCACGCGGCGGAGATGGTCGATCAGATCCATCATCACTCCCTGGGGAACGCACCAGGCCGCGGACAGATCGGCCACGGCCCCACTCGGATGCACCAGAAGCTTAGCGGGCGGCGAACGCGCTGTCAAATCGCGCACGGTTGACGTCGCCTGCGCTCTCGACATTGACAGCAGCGAGATGCACGTCCTATACTGGGCGCCAGACGGCCGGCCGCAGACGCGATGTCGCATCAAGACCGGGGCAGAGAGGAGCAGTCTCATGTACTATGGCGTAGACTACTATCCCGAGCACTGGCCGCGCGAGCGTTGGGAGACCGATGCGCGCCTCATGCGCGAGGCGGGCCTCCGCGTCGTGCGCATGGCCGAGTTCGCCTGGGCATTGATCGAGCCCGAGGAAGGGCGCTATGACTTTGGCTGGCTGGACGACGCCATCGATCTGCTGGCCAGGCGCGACATCGAGACCATCCTCTGCACGCCAACGGCCACGCCTCCCGCGTGGCTCTGTGCGCGCTACCCCGAGATCATGCGGGTGAACCGCGATGGCCGGCGCGTGACATTTGGTATGCGCCGGCAATATTGCGCCACCAGCCCCATCTATCGCGAGCTCTCGCAAGGCATCGTGCGGGCCATGGCGGAGCACTATGCAGACTGCCCGACGGTGATCGGCTGGCAGCTCGATAACGAGTTCGGCTGTCACGACTCGGCGCGTTGCTATTGCGACGTCTGTCGTCGCGCCTTTGCCGCGTGGGCGCGAGGCCGGTATGGCACCTTGGATGCCTTGAACGAGGCCTGGGGCGCCGTCTTTTGGAGCCATCGTTATTCGTCGTGGGACCAGATCCCCCTGCCCTGGAACTCGAGCGGCACCTCGAACCCCTGCCTGGAGCTCGACTACTGGCGGTTCGCCTCCGACCAGACGGTCGCCTATCAGCAGCTCCAGATCGACACGCTCCGGGGGCTGTGCCCCTCTCACTGGATCACCACCAATCTGATGGGCATGGGCTTTGGGGATATCGACTATCATGAGCTGGCCCGACGGCTCGATTTTGTCTCGTGGGACAACTACCCGCTGCTGAGCGGCCACGAGCCCTGGCGCATCGCGGCCAGCCACGCGCTCATGCGTGGACTGAAGAACGCCAACTTCTGGGTGATGGAACAGCAGGCCGGGCCGAGCGGGTGGGAGACGATCAGCCGGGCGCCCAAGCCGGGCCAACTTCGGCTGTGGGCCTACCAGGCTATCGCGCACGGCGCCGAGGGGATGGTCTTTTTCCGCTGGCGCACCTGCCCGTTCAACACCGAGGAGCACTGGCATGGCATCCTCGACCATCACGGCCAGCCTGGCCGGCGCTATGAGGAACTGGGCGAGATGGGCCAGGAGCTAGCGCGGCTCGACGCACGTTTGACGGGCCTGCGCTCGCCCAAGGCGGCGGCCGTGCTCTTTTCGTTCGACGACGGCTTTGCCTTTCGCATCCAGCCGAACGCCGAGGGGTTCGACTATCCTCGATTCTGTCGCGAGATCTATCGCGCCCTGCACGCCCAGAATGTGCCGGTGGACCTGATCTCGCCCAAGGCCGACCTATCGGGCTATGCACTGGTGTTCGCGCCGGCGCTCTACATGGTGGATGAGGAGCTGGCATCTCGCCTGACGGCCTATGTGCAGGGCGGAGGCCATCTGCTGGTCGGGGCACGCAGCGGGGTCAAGACCGCCTCGAATCAGGTCGTCCAGACCAAGCTGCCGGGTCCCCTGCGTGCGCTGTGCGGCATCGAGGTGCGCGAGTATGACGCCCTCGGCCGCGATGGGGCCAACCGCATCTGGTTCGAGAAAGACACGAGGAAGGTGGGCGGCACAGAATGTCCCGTCTCGACCTGGTGCGATATCCTGGAGCCCCACGATGCAACCGTGGTGGCGCGTTACTTGGATGACTACTACGCGGGCGAGGCGGCCATCACCACGCGCCGCTATGGCGAGGGCCGCGTGACCTACTTCGGCGTCATGGGCGGGCAGCCACTCCTGACCGCGCTGGCCTCTTGGTGCCTGGAGCAGGAAGGTCTTGGCCCCAGACTGGCCGCCCCAGAGGGCGTCGAGGTAGTCTGGCGCGAGAGCGAAGCAGTTCCGCTGGCCTTTGTGCTCAATCACACTGGGGGCGAGCAGCGCGTCGCCCTGCCTTGGCCCTCTCGCGAGCTGATCTCGGGGGCGCTGCTGAGCGAGACGTTGACTCTTGGCCCCTACCAGGTCGCGATCCTGGAGCCCGGCAGCGCCTGAGGCACTGGCTCGATCTCCCCATTGAGACACTGAGAGGCGATGGACGGATTCACGCGACGCGCCTTGATCCAAAAGGGCATGCAGATCGGCCCTTGTCTGGCTCTCAGCCTGTGGACGGCCGCCTGTCGGCGCGTTATTGAGGTCGAACGGGTCGTCCAGGTTGAGCGTGAGGTCACCAAGATCGTGCGCGAGGTGGTGCGCGAGACGGTGCTGGTCGAAGACACGCCACGCATCATCGTGATGACGCCTCGGGTGATCGAGAAAGAGGTCGAGAAAGTCGTGACCGCGCAGCCAGCGCCCCAAGGCGAGGTGACCCTGGTGGTGGACGCCTTGGACTATGGCTGGACCCGCTACGCCATGGAGCTCACCCCTGCCTTCGCCGAAGTGTTTCCCAGCGTGAGGGTGCGCTGGCGCACCCTGAGCGATTGGCGCGGGTATGCGGATCGGATCGCCGCCCTGCACGCCAGCGGCGAGGGCCCAGATCTGGTGCAGGCCCCGCCCGGCACGTTGCCGGCCGCCTGGCTTCTGGATGGCCTCATTCGCCCCCTGGATGACCTGATGGCCACTGGCGGGTTTGATACCGCCGGGATCTTTCAGGCGGCGCTGGACGCCTATCGTTTCCAGGATCAGTGGGTGGGCCTGCCCTTCCTCGCCCACCCCGGCGCCAATCTGCTGGTCTTCAACGCGTCACTCTGGGATGCCTACAATATCCCCCATCCCACCGCCCAGTGGACGCTTGAGGACCTGAGCGAGGCCGCCCAGCGCCTGCAGGTTCAGGCGCCCCAGGGAGAGAGAGTCTACGGATGGGTGGAGGATTTGCGGCTGCCAGAGGCCTATCCCCTCTTGTACCTCTTTGGCGGCTGGCTGCTTTCGAGAGACGGGCGCCGTTGCCTGGCCCAAGGGGAGGGCGCGCTGGCGTGCCTATCGTGGGGCTATGCGCAGATCCACCTGCTGGGAGTAGCGCCCAGGCCGCGAGAGATCGCGCGCAGCGCCACGGCCATGTTCCGCTCACGGCGTCTGGGGGCTCTGCGACTCTCGCTGTTGCCGACCATGGCGCTGCTGAACGCGGAGGGCGGCGACGATCTGGACGTCTCAATCTATCCGGTGCACGCCGGCGGGGGACGTTTCGCCAGCGCGCTGGCCGCCATGGGCTACTGCATCGGGGCCGAGTCCAAGAGCCCAAACGAAGCACTGCAATGGATCAAGTACATCTCGGCTCGCGAGGCTGGCATCCAGATGTTCCTGAGGGGCTACGCCGAGCCAGGCTGCCGCCTGGCCTCCTGGCGGGATGCCCGCGTCTTGGAACGCTTTCCGCTGTGCGGCCAGATGGCCGAGATCACCGATAGCGCGCCATCCGAGCGCCTACCCTGGAACCTGCAAATGGTCGCCTGCCTGCAAGCCTGGAATGCGGCCACGCGTCAATTGGTCAGCGGCGCCCTGGCCCCAGATGAGGCCGCGGGCGCGATCTGCAGCGCCATCGAGGCCATCCTGGCCCAGCCGCTGCCCGATCAGCCTCCGGATGCGGCGCCCTGAGCCCTGCTGGCCCCTCCAGATGGATCGATCGACAGATCACCGGCCGGCCGTTGGGCGCGCTAGCCCACCCCGCGCAGGAGGGAGGTGCCTCGCGCCACAGCGTGGGCCACAAAGTCGCGAAAGAGCGGATGGGGGCGATTGGGTCGCGTCTTGAACTCGGGATGGAACTGGCTGCCGAGCATCCAGGGGTGATCCTGGAGCTCGCCGATCTCCACGAGCAGTCCATCGGGAGATAGCCCGCTCCACAAGAGACCGGCCTCCTGGAGCACCTCGCGGTAGCAGTTGTTGATCTCGTAGCGATGGCGGTGTCGCTCAATCACTGCGGGCACGCCGTAGGCTTGGTGCGCCTTGGTGCCCGGCACCAGTTGACAGGGGTAGTTGCCCAGGCGCATGGTGCCGCCCAGATCCGTGATGCCGCGCTGCTCGAGCATCAGGTCCACCACGGGGCAGGACGTGTCGATGGCGAACTCGGCGCTATTGGCCGTCTCCTCGCCCAGAACGTGGCGAGCGTATTCGATCACCATCACCTGGAGCCCCAGGCACAGCCCCAGGTAGGGCACATTGTTCTCGCGCGCAAAGTGTGCCGCCAGGATCATGCCCTCGATGCCCCGCTCGCCGAAACCACCGGGCACCACGATGCCATCCGCCTGGGTGAGTCGGTCCAGGTGGCCATCCTGTTCGAGCTTTTCCGAGTCGACCCAGTCCAGCTCGAGCGCGACTCCATGGTGGGCTGCGGCGTGCACCAGGGCCTCATGTACGCTGTAGTAGGCATCGTGCAAGCCCACATACTTGCCCACCAGGGCGATGCGCACCTTGCCCTGCGGCTCCTTGATGCGTTTCACCAGGTCGCGCCAGTCCTGCAGGTCGGGATCCCGCGCCTCGATCTTCAGGCGCCGCACCAAATAGTCGCCCAAACCATAGCTCTCAAGGACGAGCGGCACCTCATAGATGCTCTCGACGGTCTCGAGGGGGATGACGGCTTCGCGATCCACGTCGCCAAAGAGGGCGATCTTGTCAAGCAGGCCGGGCTCTATGGGATAGTCGGCCCGGCAGATGACCACATCCGGGTGGATGCCGATGCTGCGCAGCTCGCGCACGCTGTGCTGGGTGGGTTTCGTCTT
This sequence comes from Anaerolineae bacterium, assembly GCA_016928125.1. The sequence continues at coordinate 4,785 of JAFGLK010000272.1, read as the reverse complement.
GAGCTCGCCTGTGGCGCTGATCATGGGCAGCAGCGTGAGATGGATGTAGCCGGTGTTATCGGCGCCTACATCCTTGCGCATCTGGCGGATAGCCTCAAGAAAAGGCAGCCCCTCGATATCGCCCACGGTGCCGCCTACCTCGACGATGGCCACATCAGCGCCGCTCTCCTCGGCGGCCAGACGAATGCGCCGCTTGATCTCGTCGGTGATATGGGGGATCACCTGCACGGTGCCCCCCAGAAAGTCGCCGCGCCGCTCGCGGCTGATGACGTGGAAGTAGATCTGTCCGGTGGTCACATTCGCGTAGCGGGTCAGAAAAACGTCGGTGAACCGCTCATAGTGGCCCAGATCCAGATCGGTCTCGGTGCCATCCTCCAGCACATAGACCTCACCATGTTGAAAGGGGGACATGGTGCCGGGGTCCACGTTGATGTATGGGTCAAGCTTTTGGATGACGACGCTGAGGCCGCGGGCCTTGAGGATCCGCCCGATCGAAGCCGCGGTGACGCCCTTGCCGAGTGAGGAAACTACACCGCCGGTGCAAAAAAGATACCGGGTCATACGTGCCCTCCTTGATACAATGGGGCACCCGCCCGGGATTTGAGTATAGCATGGGATGGGCGCGAGCACAAACGGGACAAGGCGCCGGTCCATGCACCGACCAGCGCCTGTGGTGGAGCGGAGAGTGGGGCATGAGAGCCGCCCTCGGGGCGTCTCTGCCTGCCCGCCATCTGCAGGGCGGCTCGTTCAGACCACGAGAATCCTTGCGGCGGCCCTACTTGGTCCATGCCTCGTCTTGCGGATAGACGCTCGATCCGATGACGACCTCCGTCTCCGCGGCGAGCCAATCGGGCTGCCAGGCGTCGCGCCAGGCCTGGTAATGGGGCATCGCCTGGTGAGCTGCAAAGGCGGCATCGTCCTGATAGACCTCATAGAAGCAGATGGTGTTGGGATCGTTCTCGGCGCGAAACACATCAAAGCGATAGCAGCCTGGCTCGTTCTGCACCGAGCCTTGGGCGTCGCCCAGCGAGACCTGCAAGAAACGCTCGGCGAACTCGGGCTTGAGGGTGAACTTGACTGAGACGATCTTCATGGAGCCTCCTTCTCATCAGAATGGGACGGCGTCTTCTCGGGGTGCCTGGCCGAAAGGCGCTACCGACGGCCTATCGGGCTGAGGGATAGTAGCGCGATCCCGATCCGGGATCAAGTGGATGGACAGCGAACTCGCCTTTTCGCCTTATCGAGGTTGACTCGCGGCTCATTTGCCTGTATGATATAGTCATACGGTCTAGATGAGGAGATCCGTATGTTCCCCATTCTATCTGCACGAACTTGGGTTCGCGATGGTTCGCACCCGCTGCGCGGGGCGCGGCCTTACTGCGCGGCCAAGGGCCATATGGGGGGCTCCCCCCCAGAACTTCTCCCCAGCTAAGCGCTCTTCCGAACCAGGCGCATGCCTGGGCTCGATCCACCGTCTGAAGCTCACTGAACAATCGCTCCCAATGGGTGCATCCTGCAAAGGAGTGACATGAACGAGAAGATCCTTGTGGGAGTGGCTTGGCCCTATGCCAACTCCCCTTTGCACTTGGGCCAACTCGCGGGGGCCTATATCCCGCCGGATATCTTTGCCCGCTATCATCGCCTGCGCGGCAACCAACCGTTGATGGTCTCTGGCTCAGACACCCATGGCACGCCCATCACCGTGACGGCCGAACAGCAGGGCATCGACCCTGAGGAGGTGATCGACCGCTATCACCGCAGCTTTATCGAGACCTTTCAGGGGCTGGGCATCGCCTTTGATCTGTTCACCCACACCAACACCGAGAATCACTGGGCCATCACGACCGACTTTTTTCTGCGGCATTTGGCAAAGGGCACCATCGTCAAGCATTCGATGCGGGCGCTCTATTGCCCGCATTGCGAGCGCTTCCTGCCCGACCGTTATGTCGAGGGGACCTGTCCTTTCTGCGCATACGAGGACGCGCGCGGCGACCAGTGCGACCGCTGCGGCAAGCCGCTGGATGCGTTGGAGCTGATCGCGCCGCGCTGCAAGTTCTGCGGGAACACACCGGAGGTCCGCGAGACCGAGCATTTCTTCCTGGACCTCGCCCACTTTAACGAGCCGCTGCGCGAGTGGTTGGCAGACAAGGACTACTGGCGGCCCAATGTGTTGCGCTTCACCGAGAACCTGCTCAACGAAGGACTGCGCGAGCGAGCCATCACGCGCGACATCAACTGGGGCATCCCGGTGCCAGTCGAAGGTTACGAGGACAAACGCATCTATGTCTGGTTCGATGCTGTCATCGGCTACTACTCGGCCAGCGTGGAATGGGCCCATCATCAGGGCACCCCCGAGGCCTGGCACGACTGGTGGGATGCCGACAAGCCCTGTCGTATGTACAATTTCATCGGCAAGGACAACATCTTTTTTCACACGCTGATCTGGCCCGCCATGCTGATGGGCTATGGCGACCGGCAGCTGCCCTATGACGTACCCGCCAATGAGTATCTGACCCTGGAGGGCCAAAAGTTCTCGTCCAGCCGCAACTGGGCCGTATGGGCGCCCGACTATCTCTCGCGCTATGACGGCGATCCGTTGCGCTACTATCTTACGGCGCACGCGCCCGAGACCTCGGACTCGGACTTTTCCTGGCAGGCCTTTCTGGACCGCAACAACAACGAGCTGGTGGGGACCTGGGGCAATCTGGCGCATCGCATGCTGACCTTCGCCTTTCGCAATTTCGACGGCGCCGTCCCCACCCCCGGCGAGCTGACGGAGCTGGACCAGGCCATTCTCGCCCAGGTGGAGGCGGCCTTTGAGCCGATCGGGGCCGAGATCGACGCCTGCCACTTTCGGGGGGCCCTGGCCCAGGTGATGGCCCTGGCGCGCGAGGCGAACCGCTATCTGGATGAGGCCGCCCCTTGGAAGAGCCTCAAGAGCGACCGTCAGCGAGCCGCCACGACCACCTATGTGGCCCTGCGGGTGATCGACTCGCTCAAGGTGCTCTTTGCGCCCTTTGTGCCCTTCTCCTCGCACAAGCTGCACGGCTATCTCGGATACGATACGGATATCCTGGGTGTGCAGAGCGCGGTCGAGTATCAGGAGAACGATCACAAGCACTTGGCCCTGACCTACAGCTATGACTGGGAGGGAGACCTCTGGCGACCGAGCCAGCTTCCGCCGGGACAGGCTCTGCGCCGGCCGGAGCCCCTCTTCGTCAAGCTGGATGACGCGATCGTGGAACAAGAGCTGGCGCGACTGGGCCACTAGGGCGGGCACACCTGGGGCCTTGGGGCCGGCAGAGGCCTCAAGGCCCCTTTCATCTCTACAGATCAAGGGGCAGCCATGGGATCGAGCAGAGGGAGCATGGCCGGCCGAGGCCAGACGAGCGCTCGTGAGCCGGGCGCGAGAGCGGCGCGCGTCTGGCTGAGCCTCATCATCATCCTCTACCTGAGCCTGGGCACGCTCTATGCGCTGCGCACGCCGCTCTGGCAGGCGCCCGATGAGCCGGCCCACTATAACTATGTGCGGCACATCCTGGAATATGGGCGTCGGCCCGTCTTCGCCGAGGGCGACTATCCGGTGGCGTACCTCGAGGAGCTCAAAGCGGCCCGCTTTCCGCCCGACATGTCGATCGAGCCTCTGCGCTACGAGGCGCACCAGCCGCCCCTGTACTATCTACTGGCGGCCGGTTGGGCGCGCCTCACAGACGTGTTTGGCTTGGCGCTCCCTTTCAGGCTGAGGCTCTTTTCCGTCCTGCTCACGGCGGTGACGCTGGCGATCGCCTACCAGGTGGTACGCGGGCTCGGCGCGGGGCACGACGTAGCCCTTGGGGCGGTGGCCTTGGCCGCCACGCTGCCCATGCACGTGGCCATGAGCGCAGCGATCAACAATGACCCTCTCTCCCATCTCCTGACCAATATCGCCGCCCTGCTGGTGGTGCGGCGGACGGGCGATGGGTCGGCCCGGCGCGCAGTGGGGCTGGGTGCGGCGCTCGGCCTGGCGCTCCTCACCAAGATGCAGGCCTATGTAGCCGTGGCCCTGGCGCTGACGGGGCTACTCTGGGACGGGACCCATGCCGTCGCGAGCCGCTCCTGGCGCAAGACGCTGGGCCTGGCTGCGCTGATGCTAGGCATCGCCGGGCTGCTGGCGCTGCCCTGGTTGGCCGACAACGTGGCGCAGTATGGCTGGCGCGATCCCCTGGCGTTGGCGCGTCACGATCAGATCGTGACGGGACAGCTCACTACGGCCCAGTTCGTGCGCGAGCGGGGCTGGCTTGCGCTGGCCACCGCCCTGGCGCGCACCACCTTTCAGAGCTTCTGGGGCCAGTTCGGCTGGATGGGCGTGCCCATGCACCCGCGCGTCTATCTCGCCCTGGCCCTGCTGAGCGCGGCCGCGGCTTGTGGCCTGCTCGTGTGGGTCTGGCCGCGTCGCGCGCGCATCGCTCGCGAGAGGGGCCGCGCGCTGGCCCTGATCCTGGTCTGGGTCGGAGTGACGACTGCGGGATTCCTGTGGTGGAACACGCGCTACCTGCAACACCAGGGACGCTATTTTTTACCCGCCCTCACGCCCATCGGCTTGGGCTTCACTCTGGGCCTGCGCGAGCTGCTGCGCGGCCCTGGCCGGTCCCTCTGGATCGCCTGGGGGCTGCTGCTGCTGGCCGTGCTGGGCGCGGGACTCGCTCTTGGCGCAGTGCCCCGTTTCACGCTGGCGCTCTGCCTGACCTTGGGGCCGATCCTCTGGGTGGCGCGCTGGGTCGAGCGCCGTCGGCCGGGGCTTGCTCT
>JAFGLK010000271.1 GCA_016928125.1 Anaerolineae bacterium | reverse complement strand
GCCGAGCCCGCCTCCACCGCCGTGGTCACGCCGCGCGCCAGACAGCTCAGGTCTGGCTCGACGCCATAGTGCGACACGCCCCAATGTACGTGCACGTGCAGGTCGATGAGCCCCGGCACCACCAGGAGTCCGGTCGCGTCCACCGTCCGCCGCGCCTGGCCCGGATCGAGATCCGTCTCCAGGGCCGCGACGCGGCCGCCGGCCAGCGCCAGGTCCAGCGGCGCATCCAGCCCTTGCGATGGGTCGATCACACGCCCGTTCTTGATTAGCAGATCGTACAAGTGTTGCCTCCTCGAAAGTCGTGGCTTGCGCTCAGACGGCGAAATAGGGCGCCGCGTGCGCCATCACCAGAGCCAGCTCCGCCAGGTCATGCGCGTCCAGCGCGAGTGCGCCCCCACCCCGCGACGCCACCTGCGTGAAGACGCCCCGACGGCGCAGCACCTCTTTGCTAGCGCGACCGGGCATGCTGCGCAGCGCGTTCTCCAGGACGATTTTGGCATTGTGGACCGTGCGCGCCTCCGCCTCGCGCCCTTCCTCCAGCAGGTTCCAGATGCGCGCGTCCACGTCGGTCATGTGCGGGCCGGGCATGCAGCCGCAGATGCCGCGCTTGTACTGCGAGATCAGCCAGATGCAGCCGCTCCCCGAAAAGACCCCTTTGACCTCGGGCTCCTCAAAGGCCAGCACCTCGGTCAGGGATTGGCCCTGGGGGTTCTTTTCCTCTTTGAGGTACTGCACCAGGGGGATCTCGCGGCATAGCTCGACCACGAACCGGCCCGGCAGGTTCGAGCCCAACGGCGGCCCGACGTTCTGCACGATCACCGGCAGTTGGGCGGCGTCGGCCAGCGCCCGATAGTAGTCGCGCACCAGATCGTGCGACTCGAGCTTGGTGCTCCAGGGGGGCATGGCGATGATCGCGTTGGCGCCGGCCTTGGCGGCCTTCTCCGCCAGGGCCACCGCCCCGGCTTTGCTGGTGTCTGCGACCCCGATGACCACCGGGATGCGTCCGGCCACCGTGTCCACCACCAACTGCATGCCCCGCACCCGCTCGGGGAACGAGATGACCGTGTATTCGCTGGCCATCACCGGCCACACCAAGCCGTGGGTCCCGCAACGCACGATCCAGTCGGTTTCGCGCTCGACATCGTCCCACACCAGATTGCCCCACTCGTCAAAGGGCGTCGCCGCAATCGAGTAGATCCCTCGGAACGTGTCCATGTTCTGCCTCCCAGTCCTCTGCCCAGTGAGCCGCATGCGAATTGGCGCGCATCATATCATCGGGCGCGCGAGCCTGTCAATCCGCCGAGCCTCGGCGCGCAGCTTGCGCCGAGCGCGGCTTGCGCCGCGGCGCGCCTGCGGCTATGATCCAAACGAGTCCGCAAGTTGAAGCAACCTGGGAGGCAGACGATGGAACGGATCCCGATCGCGATTGTCGGTTGTGGCGGTATGGGCGGGCGGCATCTCTTGGGCCTGCAAGAGCTGTACGGCACCGACCTCTGCAACGTGGAACTGGTGGCCGCCTGCGACCTGCGGCGCGAGAATGCCGAGCACCTGGCCGACGAGGCCGAGCGGCTCTTGGGCAAGCGTCCCGCCGTGTTCGAAAGCATGGCCGCCATGAGGAAGGCCCTGCCCGAGCTGCAGGGGGTGGATATCACCACCGACTCGGGCTCGCATCACAAGGTGGCGACGGAGGCGTTCGACCTGGGCTGGCACGTGCTCTGCGAGAAGCCGATCGCCCTGACGATCCGTGGCGCCAACCTGATCCTGGCTGCGCAGGCGCGCAGTGGCAAGGTGCTGAGCGTCGCCGAGCAATACCGGCGCGACCCCATGCTGCGCTTGACAAAGGCGGTGCTGGATGCGCGGGTCATCGGCGACCCGTACATGCTCTTTCAGTTAGGCGCCAGCGGCAGCAACCAGATCATCATCTGGCCCTGGCGCCACTACAAAAACGTGGGCGGCATCGTAGTGGACGCAGGCGTGCATACCTGCGATGTGATGCAGTATCTCATGGGGCCGGCGCGCCAGGTCTACGCCCGCACCCACCTTTTTGAGCGCATCCGCTATCGCGGCGAGCGTCTCGGCGTGGCCCACTTTTACGAGCACTGGTACGCCGAGGTGCCCGAGTCGATCGAGGCCACCGCCGAGGATGCCCTGGCGTCCATCATCACCTTCGAGAACGGCGTGACCGGCGAGTGGACCACGTTCAGCGCTGCCCATGGAAGGGGATTCGGCCAAGACGGGATCTATGGCAGCCAGGGCTCGCTCCACAGCCCTGGGGCGCGCAACGGCCGACCGGTGACCCTCCATCTGGACGGGATGGGTGAGGTGAGCGGCGATGCGGTGCTCGATCTGGTGCCCGAGTTCCATCTGGACGCCACGACCGCGGCCTTGTTCGGCGGCGACCGCCTGGGCTCCTACGGCCACACCTTCCCCGAGGCCGACCGCAAGCTCATCGCCGTCGAGTATCAGGAGTTCGGTGCGTGCGTGTTGAGCGGGGAAAAGCCAGAGGTCGATGGGCTTGTCGGCCGAAAGGCGCTGGCTCTGGTCAACGCCGCGCTGGAATCGGGCCTGCTCAACCGCCCCGTGTCGCTCGAAGAGATCGAGTCGGAGCGCACGGCGGTGTATGAGGCCGAGATCAACGCCCATTGGGGCATCTAGTCCGAGGGCCAGCCCGCGCTGGTCCTCGAAAGCGCAAAGGAGGTGCAACATGGCCTACGACCTGCTCATCACCAACGCGCGCATCCTGGATGGGCGCGGCAATCCCTGGTTTCTGGGCGAGGTGGCCATCGAGAAGGGGCGCATCGTCGTGGTGGGGCGCCAGGTCGGGGGCGACGCAACCGAGGGGCTGGACGCCCAGGGGCTCTACGTCAGCCCCGGCTTTATCGACACCCACACCCATTCCGATTTCTCCTTCTTTGTGGATCCTACCGCCCAGAGCAAAGTGCGCCAGGGCGTGACCACCGAGGTGCCCGGCAACTGCGGCAGCAGCGCGGCCCCCTGGATGGGCGCCGGCCGCCAGCGCAGTCGCGCTCCCGGCCTGGAGATCACCTGGACGACCATGGCCGAGTACCTCGCGCGGCTGGGGGAGACGGGCAAGACGGTCAATCTGGCGCCGCTGGTGGGCCACGGCACCCTGCGCAGCGCCGTGGTGGGCCTGGAGAACCGCGCGCCGACG
>JAFGLK010000038.1 GCA_016928125.1 Anaerolineae bacterium | reverse complement strand
TACCAGCAAGCCTTCCGATGTCCAGGAGGTGGCTGCCTCACGCCTCCTGGCCGATGATCTCATCCAGGGTTCTCCTGAGCTCGTTCTGCTTGGCCGTCGTCAGGATCGGCTCGCCCTTGAGGCCTTCCTTCATGTAGCGGGTCAGCTCATCGACCGTCAATATGGGGAGGTCGGCGCCCTTGGCTTGCACTTGTGCTCTGGGGCTGGTGAAGACTACGGCGCCATTCACCGGGATGTCATCTTCGGGCAGGATCTCGTCGATCCACTTTTTCACCCATTCGATCTCGCGCTGCAGATCCTGGTCGGGCTTGCCCAAGGCGGGCTCGCCAAAGATCTGCAGAAGCTTGCGAAACCCCGAGCGATGGCGCCAGCGACCATTCTCATAGGAGATCTCCCCCTCTTGAGACCGAGGCTCGATCACGGTCAAGCCGCGATGCGAAGCGATGATATGATTGCTGGCCAGATAGTAATTGTACAAGGTATAGCGCTTGTCCAGCCCCGAGAGCGCCTCCTCAAGCCGCTGATCGGCTCGGGGTTGGCGCACATATCGGCTGGCAAAGTAGGAGCCCAGGCTGGCCCCGAGCAGTCCTACCAACAGAAAAACATAGGCCAGGAACGGATTGCGTGTGGTGGTGATCAAGCCGAGAAAGAGCGCGCCAAAGCCGATGTAACTGCCCCATTTGGCATATCTGGCTCGCTTTTCAAGAAAAGGCTCGTTGACGAAACTCTGCATCGGTCACCTCACCTCCGGTTGCAGGGCGATATTACGGCGCATCCTGCTCGGCCCGAGCGAGAGCATTCTGGATGACGCTCAGGGTGTCTCCGATGTCGTGCCGAATGGCCTCGATCAGGTTGCCGTTCACGGCGTGGATAGCGGCTCCCACCGCGTTCTCAATGGCCAGCGCATCCGAGCGACCGTGGCCTACGATGACGACCCCGTTCACACCCAGCAAAGGCGCGCCGCCATACTCGCGATGATCCAGCTTCTTGGCCACCGCGCGGAAAGCCGGTTTGGCCAGCAGGCCGCCGAGCATCGCCAACGGGCGGGCCTTGATCTCGCGGCGCAGGCTGGCGAGCAACATGGACGCCACGCCCTCAGCCGTCTTGATAGCCACGTTGCCCACAAATCCATCCGTGACCACAACATCGGCGAGGCTCTGCACAATGTCTTTGCCCTCCACATTGCCCACGAAATTCACGCTGAGGCTGCGTAGCATGGCGTGGGCCTCCTGCACCAGTTGGTTGCCCTTGGTGTCCTCCTCGCCATTGGATAGCAGCCCGATGCGCGGATTCTCGATCCCCATGACGTTGCGGGCGTAAACGGCCCCCATCACAGCGAATTGGATCAGCCACTCAGGTCGGCAGTCTGTGTTGGCCCCGATGTCCAGGACCAGGCTTGGCCCAGCTATGCCCGGCACCATCGCCGCCAGCGCAGGGCGATGGATGCCCGGGATGCGTCCCAGGCGGCCTGCGCTGGCCAGCGCCGAAGCCATCACGCCCCCTGTGTTGCCGGCCGAGACAAAGGCCGCGGCCTGACCCTCGCGCACCAGCCCCATGCCCACCACCATCGAGGAATCTGGCTTGCTACGCACAGCCTGGCTGGGGTGTTCCCCCATCTCAATGGTCTGGCTGGCGGGCACAATGGACACTGGCAGACCCACCGCGTCATGTTTGGCCAATTCGGCCTCGAGCTCTTCCCGGCGGCCGACCAGGATGATCTCATGCCCGAAGCGACGGGCGGCGCGCACCCCGCCCTCCACATCCACCGCGGGCGCTCGGTCGCTGCCCATAGCATCCAGTACAATACGCATGATCTCCCCCAGTGATGACGATGAGCCCGTGCGTGCCTCGTGTGTACCAGCTCTACGTCTGCATATTGTACTGTGAAAGGTGCAGTTGACAAGTGCCTGAAAGGCTCTATAATACGTGCACAAGAGCCCCTGTGGTGGAATTGGCATACACAGCAGGTTGAGGGCCTGTGTCCTTTAGGACGTACTGGTTCGAGTCCAGTCAGGGGCATACGTGAGGCTCGTCGAGCCATGATAGCATGGCGGGCGGGCCTTGTTTTGTTTCGACGTGCGGAGCCAAGTCCTACCTTGGCTCTTGCTCAGAGAGCGGCCCTTTTCCTCCTTGTCCCCGGTGGCCAGAGATGGCTTGACGCCGGCCCCCCTTCTGCAGCTAGACCTACGCCAAACGCGCTGCATGCGCTTGACAATCCTCTCCGCTTGTCTATCATTCCAGCAACATTTGTGCACATGATCATGGACCCATCGGAGTAGCCCTGTATCATGGTGATGCATCGCTGGCCCATCAGGATCACCGGCTCTGTCAGCCGGGAGCAGGCGTGTTGATTTGAGGACTCGTACGAGTCCTCTTTTTTGCGTTGCGCCTGGCAGGGTCTTGCGCTCTGCCAACTCGGGCCAAAGAGGGCCGCCAGACAGCGAAGTCATTGGAACGGTCGCGCACATTCGAGGGAGAAGCCACACAACAAGAAGAAAGGAGCTCACGTGTCAGCCCAAACCAAGCTAGGTTATCTGCCCCAGGATCGTCCTCCGTTCGGCCAGCTCATCGCCTTTGGGTTGCAGCATGTGCTGACCATGTTCCCTGCCACAGTGCTCGTCGCCCTCCTGACCGGCTTTGATGTGGGCGTGACCCTGTTTGCCAGTGGGCTGGCCACGGTCATCGCTCTCTTGGGCTCGGGGATGCGTATTCCGCTCTACTACGGCTCTAGCTTCAGCTACATCGCAGCGGTGGCTGGCGTCGTAGGAGCCGAATGGGGCGGGGTCCGCGTGGCTCAAGGCGGCATCGTGGCCACGGCGTTCGTATCCATCATCGCCGGCCTGCTTATCCGCCGTGTGGGCAAGGAGGCACTGGACAAAGTCCTGCCGCCCATCGTTACAGGCTCGGTGGCCATCGTGATTGGCATCTCGCTGGCCAAGGCCGCGCTGGACATGGCTGCGGCTGGATGGGGGATCGCCCTATTCACGCTGTTGGCCACCATTCTCTTTTCCGTCTTTTTGCCGCGCAAGAGCTTCATCTCCATGATCCCGATCTTGCTGGGCGCCATCTGTGGATATCTCCTATCCCTGGTTCTGGGGGTGGTGACCTTTGATGCCGTACGCGAGGCCAGCGTCCTGCGTCTGCCGGCCTTTACTCTGCCGGTGTTCAAATGGCGCGCCCTACTCGCCATCGCCCCAATTGCGGTTGCCACGATCCCCGAGTCCACGGCGCACCTCTACCAGATCAGCCTCTATGTGGATCAGTTGGCCGAGGATTTGGGCCGTAAGCCGCTCAATATCAAGAACCTGATCGGCCTGAATCTGATCCTGGATGGCATCGGGGACGGCGTCAACGGTCTGCTGGGCGGCTGTGCCGGCACCAACTATGGCGAGAATAACTCGCTCATGGCCATCACGCGCAACTACTCTGGCCCGGTCCTGGTGACCGCTGGCGTGATCGCCATCATCCTCGGCTTCGTTGGCAAGCTGGCGGCTGTGGTCGAAACCTTGCCAGTGGCTGTGACTGGGGGGCTTGCCATCTTTCTCTTTGGCGTCATCGGATTGCAGGGCGTGGCCCTGATCCAATCCGAGAAGGTCGATCTGTTCGATCCTCGGCAGCTGGCCATCGGCGCGGTGATCTTGGTGGTGGGCATCGGGGGCAGCGCCTTCGAGGGAGGCAACCTGCCGCTCCTGGGCGGCCTGCCGGCCATCGCCACCTCCGCGGTGCTGGGCATTGTCTTGAATGCCATCTTTCTGATCTTTCGTACTCCGAAAAATGCCTAGTCGGGGGGCCTGTAGATGCGTCCGTCTGCAGAGCCCCGGCCACTCACCCTCGCCAGAGCTTGCCCTAGGCAGGCTCTGGCGCTGTACGTTAGGCCCAATCCTCGCTGCCCGAGTCTCGGGGCGGATTCTCGACGGCGCACCTTTGACATCGCCATGACGACGTGCTAACCTGCTCCACCCCGCGCAGGCGATCCGTAGCCGCGTGGGCAAGTCGGCATTCCAGATACGTGCAAGGACCCATGGCGACCGAGCGCATTTTCCCTACAGGTAAACTTCCCTTGGCTTTCATGCAAGGCCTTTTGCAGCGTTTCGCGGGGCGGCATGAGCGCCTCATCAGCGGCCCCTCGGTAGGCGAGGACGTGGCCGTCATCGACATGGGCGATCGCTACATGGTCGTCAAGACCGATCCGATCACCTTTGCCACCGACCAGATTGGTTGGTATGCCGTCAACATCAACGCCAATGACGTGGCCACCAGCGGCGCGGAGCCCCTCTGGATGCTGAACACCATCCTCCTACCTCAGCACAAGACGACCCCGGCCTTGGTCGACTCGATCTTTGAGCAACTGCATCAGGCTTGCGAGGCGCTGGGCATCACGCTTGTTGGTGGTCATACCGAGGTGACCTTTGGGCTCGAGCGGCCCATCGTGGTGGGCGTGTTGATCGGCGAGGTGGCGCACGATCGTCTGCTGACCACCAGCGGCGCTCAGGTGGGAGACCGCATCCTCCTGGCTAAGGGAATCCCTATCGAAGCCACGGCGCTCATCGCCAGGGAGAAGGAGCAAGAGCTCCTCGCGCGCGGCTATGGCCAGGACTTTATTGCCCGAGCTCAGGGCTATCTGTACGACCCGGGGATCAGCGTGCTGGCAGCGGCCAGGCTTGCAGCCACGCATCCTGGCGTGCACGCCATGCACGATCCCACCGAGGGCGGGTTGGCCACCGGCATCCACGAACTGGCTTGCGCCTCACACACGGGCGTACGCCTGTATGCGGATCGAGTCCCCATCCTGGATGAGGGGGCGCGCCTCTGCGCGGAGTACCATCTCGATCCCCTCGGGACCATCGCATCGGGCGCGCTGATCATCTGCGTAGGGGCTGCCCAGGCGGATGGATTGGTCGCGCACTATCACGAGGCAGGCATTCAGTGCAAGCATATCGGCGACCTGACGCATCCGGAAGAGGGGTTGCACCTGCTGCGCGGCGAGACGTGCACTCCGTTGCCACGCTATGATGTAGACGAGATCACACGCATATTCTGACATACTCGACAGAGGGGGCTTCAGGACGGTGCGTCGACCGGGCTACTGTCTTGGCCTCTCTTGCCGCTGTCTTTCTTGAGGGGGACGACCGTGAGCCGCCATCACGAGGCTCTTGGCCAGTCGCTCCTCCTCCGCCAAAGAGGCGATCTGCCCATCCAAGAGAGCATCGCGCACGCGTTCCAGTATCTCACCATAGATGGGACCTGGGGTCACACCCAGCGACCGCAAAAAGTGACCGTCGATCTGGGGCGAAACGCTGGCCAGCTGCTCCTGGAAGATCTCGAGGCGCTGGCGCACGAGTTCCGAATCGCTCAGCACAGACAGCACAAAGCGCGCCTCGCGAGAGAACGGATGCAGCCAGCGATAGATCGAACTGGGCAGCATGACGCTGGCCTGCAGTTCACTCATGCTTTCGCGCAGCCTGGTCACTTCGTGCAGGAATTGCGTGTGTTCGGAACGGATCCGTAGCCGCTCAGCGAAAGAGTCCAGCTCTGCGCGATCCATCGAACAGGTGAGCAGCGCCAGATAGCAGAGGCGCACCTGTGGCGTATGGTCTCGTATCTCCTGTATCTGTCCTTCTTCTGGGGCGGTGCTCTCCTCTTGCAGGCGCCTCCGAAGCCTGGCGAATAGCTCCACCTTGTCTCCCCCAAAGCGAAGAGAGGGATGGATGCGCTCCAGCACCCCCATGCGCTCCAGGCGGTGGAGGGCAAGCTCAGGGCGTTCTTCCTCAAGGATCAACAACAACTCGTGTCTCAAGCGCTCACCCGTCACGTGATCGATGAGGTCCAATGCATCATCGATCAGCTCCGCCGTCCTGCTCTCGATGGTAAAGCCAAGGCGCTGCTCAAAACGGACGGCGCGCAGGATGCGCGTTGGGTCCTCCACGAAACTAAGGCTGTGCAGCACCCGAATCTGCTTCTCGAGCAGATCGGTCTCACCGCCGTAAAAGTCCAAGAGCTCGCCATAGCGGTCTCGATCCAGACAGATAGCCAGGGTGTTGATGGTAAAGTCGCGACGATAGAGGTCTTGTTTGATCGAGCTGCTCTCCACCGTGGGCAAGACTGAGGGCCGCTCATAGAATTCTGTGCGGGCGGTCACAAAGTCGAGTGCTGGAGGCACGCCCTCTGGTCTCTCGCCATCCAGGATGATCTTGGCCGTTCCAAAGCGGGCATGGCTGCGCACCCGCCCGCCAAGGTGGGGCGCCAGGGCATGGGCCATCTGGATGGCATCTCCCTCCACCACCAGGTCCAGATCAAGATTGGGCACACCCAGCAGCAAGTCGCGCACAAAGCCGCCCACGATATACAGAGAGTGACCCTGGTCGTTAGCTACATCGCGCGCTTCAACCAAGAGCTCCCGCAACCCGCGTGGCAACACCTCGCGCATCAGTCGTTGAATCTCTTGGGCGCGCGAGGCCTGAGGCCTTGGGGCAAAGAGGTTGATCAGATCGGTGCGCGTGACGATGCCGACAAAACGACCCTCCTCGACCACGGGCACCTGACCGAGCCCGTGGTCGATCATGACCCGCTGAACCTCGTCCACCGAATCCTGGGGGCACACGTGCAGCGCCCCTGTATGCAGCACACTGCGGATCGACATCTCGCCCCGACGGTGGTGTAGCGCACGGTCGATGTCACTCCGTGTCACCACACCCAGCAGGCGCTCGCCCTCTACCACTGGAAAGCCCTCATGCCCATAGCGCTGCATGAGCTGCGCGGCGTCGCGGACGGACATATTCAGGGTAAGGGTGTGCACATTGGTGGACATCAATTCCCTGACTAGCACCGGGGGTTCGGTCTTTTCCTCGAGCAGATTGAGTAGGTGTTGCGAGACAGCGTTCAGGGACTCGCCATCGACTCGCGCGGCTGAGGCCTTGCTGTGCCCTCCACCGCCAAGGGCATCGGCGATGGTGGCTACATTGATGGCCTCTGTCGTGCTACGCGCGATGATCTGAACGCTGCCCTCGTACTCTGCCAGCACGAAACAGGCGTCTGGCTCATAGACATCCATGATCTGGTGGATCAGGCTGGCCAGTTCATCTACATAGTGCTCCAGCGCAATCGCTGCGATGCAAATGGTGCGCCCCTGGACGGTGTGAATAGCGCTGTTGCTCACCAACCTGTCCAGGGCTGCTCTCTGATCATCGGACAGGGGTTGACGCAGGAATTGGTGGATGAACTCGAGATCAGCGCCGCAATCCAGCAGCCAGGCCGCGGCGGCGGCGTCGCGCGCGGTGGTCGTGCCATAGGTTAGGGAGCCGGTGTCCTCGTAGATGCCCATCAGGAGCAGGCTGGCCCCAAGAGAGTCCAGCCCGATGCCCCGCTCGCGGAGCTTTTCGATCAGAAGTGTCGTGCAGGCGCCCAGCATCTCTATCTCGTAGGTCACCCCATCACTCAGCGGCTCGCTCAGGCGATGATGATCGATCACATGGATCTGGGTATGATGGTCCATGCCGCGCAGGGGCGCGATCGCCTGGGTATCGACAAGGATGACATGCTCGATAGGGCGCCGGGGAAGCTTGCGCCGGCTCATCGCGGGCATCTCGTCGCGGTAGAGCGCCATAAAGTCACGCAGATTGCGATTCAGGTTCGTTGGGAGCACAACCTGATGCTCAGGATAGAGCAGATGGGCCGCATACATGGAGGCCAATGCGTCCATGTCGGCGCGTTCATGGCTGGTGATGATCTGCATCTTGGCCTGCCCCGATCTTGGATCGAGCTATGGCGAGCGGCCCATGGGCCTCTTGGTTCCCTAGCCACCACGTGGCTTTTGCCCTCAACATGACTTGACTGTATTATAGTTGTCCAGGAAAGGATTGACAAAAGAAGGACGACCTACCATAATGCTCCTCATGACGATGTGGCTTTGGGGCAGATCCTGGAGCGCCATCTGGGGCAAGCGATCATGAGGACCTCACGGCGCTACAATCGCAGGCCATGGTGGCTCCTCATTGGTGTGCTGGGCATCCTTTTTGTGCTGCTGGCGGTTTTGTTGGCCAGGACGATCTACGCCTCCGTAGCGGCAGCCAACGGCTCAGCCAACGTCCGGCCGAGGCCTAGCATGCCCAACACGGACGTGAACCCTTACGGGGCCAACTTTTTCCTGTCTCGCGAAGTGGAGCCTTGGAAGATCGACAAGACTCTCCAGATGGCCTCGGAGGCAGGCATCGGCTGGGTGAAGCAGCATTTCCCTTGGGAGAGCGTTGAGCCTCTGCGCAAAGGCGAATATGTCTCCCCTGCCACCAAGACAGATAGCTGGGCCCAGTACGATCTTATCGTGGAGACGTGCGAGAAATACGGGCTGCGCATCATCGCGCGACTGGACCGTCCCCCTGACTGGAGCAGGCAGGACAACACCTACCAGGAGCGTCCACCAGACAACCTCGAAGACTATGGCGATTATGTCTTTGCCTTTGTCGAACGATACGTCGGGCGGATCGATTATGTCCAGGTATGGAACGAGCCCAACATCTTTCCCGAGTGGGGCAATCGCCCGGTGGATCCGGCAGGCTATGTGGAACTGCTTCGTGTCGCCTACCGGCGGGCCAAGGAGGCCAACCCCAACGTCTATGTGCTGAGCGCCCCATTGGCCATTACGTTGGGGCAAGCTCACCCTGAGCCAGGCCAATGGATCTCGATGAGCGATCTGCAGTTTCTGGAGGGCATGTACCAGGCTGGAGCAGCTCCTTACTTTGACATCTACTCGGCCAATGCCTTCGGGATGGATCGTTCGCCTTACGACCCGCCCGATCCCAACGAGCTCAACTTTCAGCGTGTGTTGTTGCAGCGCCGGATCATGGAACGCTACGGCGATGCCGACAAGGCGGTCTGGTTCAACGAGTATGGCTGGAACGCTGCGCCTGAGAGCTTTCCGCCCGAGCATCTGATCTGGCGGCGCGTGAGCGAGAAGGAGCAGGCAGAATACACGCTCCAAGGCATCGAGCTGGCCCGCCAGGAATGGCCTTGGGCCGGGGTCTTGAACATCTGGTATTTCCGCCAGGTCGGCAACATCCCGCCCGATCGAGCGGACTATTACTTTCGCATGGTCGATGTGGACTTTACCCCGCGGCCGCTCTACTTTGCGGTGCAGGACGTGGCCCGCGAGC
>JAFGLK010000270.1 GCA_016928125.1 Anaerolineae bacterium | reverse complement strand
TCAAGCCGGTGTAGACCTGGGTGGCTACCGAGCCGGCCAGATCGCGCCCACGCGAGCTGGCGCCCAGCAAAAAGATCTCGGGCCTGTGCTCGCGCACCAAGTCTGAGACGATGCGCGAATAGGGCTCGGTGCGGTAGACGGCCAGGGCGGGATCATCCACCAGGAACACGCGATCGGCGCCATAGGCGATAGCCTCTTGGGCCACCTTCTGCATGCCATGCCCCAGCACACACGCGGTCAGGGCCACGTTCAGCGTATCAGCCAGCCTCCGTCCCTGGCCCATCATCTCCCAAGAGATGCTACTGGCCTGCCCGCCGAACTGCTCCACCCAGACCCAAACGCCGCGATAGCTATCTCGTTCGGGAGTGCCCTTTTGCTCCACTTTCGGCAGGCTGAGGGCATCCACCGGGCATTCCGGAATGCAGGCTGCGCAGGCCGTGCAGTTGTCATTGACCGCGGCCACCCCGTTGACGAGATCGAGCGCAGCAAAGGGGCACACCTCAACGCAAGCGCCACAGCCGATACATGCTTCCTTGTCGATAATCAACAATGCCATGCTCGCCCCCTAGACGACCTTCTCCGCCATAATCCTGTCGGCCAGCTTGTCCGCCATCTCCACCACCGTGTCGCCGGTCAGTAGCTCCACCGCGCCCTCGCGCTTGGGTGGATTGTAGACCTTGACCACCTTGGTGGGCGACCCCTCCATGCCCAGGCTAGAGAGCTTGGCGTCCGGAAGATCTGCGGCGCCCCACACAGGGATCTCCATGCGACGCGCCTTGCGGATGCCACGAAAGTTGGGATAGCGCGGCTGGTTGATGTCCTTGACCACCGTCACAAGCGCAGGCAGCGTGGTGGTCACCACCTCGCGGCCCTCCTCAAGCAGTCGCTCGACCTCGATGCTCGACGCCTCCGGATCCAACGCGCGGATGGTCGAGACGTAGGTCAGCTGGGGGATGCCCAACTGGTTGGCGATCCCCGGGCCCACCTGGCCCGTGTCGCCGTCCATCGCCTGCTTGCCGCAGAGCACGACATCATAGTCGCCGATCTTGCGAATGGCTTGGGCCAGGGTGTAGGCCGTGGCCCACGTATCCGCGCCAGCGAATTCGCGTGCGCTCAGCAAGACGGCCTCATCACAGCCCATGGCCACCGCCTCTTTCAGCTCCTTTTCCGCCTTGGGCGGCCCCATGGTGAGAACCGTCACCTTGCCGCCATGCGCTTCCACGATCCGCAACCCTTCTTCGATCGCGTACATATCAAAGGGGTTGATGATCGACTCGACTTCGTCGCGCATCAACGTGTTCGTCTCGGGGTTAAAGCGCACCTCTGTGGTATCAGGAACCGACTTGATGCAAACGATGACGTGCAATCTGCTTCCTCCTCATGAACTCACCGAGCCAGCCGATCGGTGCCTGCCTAGGCGTCCGCCTCCCAGGCCGCTGGATCATAGGCGGGCAATTCGCAGCGCAGGGGTCTGTCCTCTCGATAGCCCAACGCATACTGAGCCTGCAGGATCTGATGGATCTCGCGCGATCCCTCATAGATGACCGCGCCCTTGCTGTTGCGCAGATAGCGCTCTACGTCATACTCATCCGAGTAGCCATAGGCGCCGTGGATCTGCACCGCATCGGCGGCCGACTCGAACGAGGCGTCGCAAGCATACCACTTGGCCAGAGAGGTCTCGCGCGTGTTGCGGATGCCCTGGTTCTTGAGCCAGCCGGCTTGGTAGCACAACAGTCGGCCGATCTCCACGCGCTGCGCCATTCTGGCGATCATCTGCTGCACGAGCTGGTGCTGGCCGATGGGCACGCCAAAGGTCTCACGTTCATGGGCATAACGCACGCTGGCCTCGAGGCAGGCCTGGGTGAGGCCCACCGCCCCACAAGCCACGGTGTAGCGCCCGCTGTCGAGGGCGCTCATGGCGATCTTGAATCCCTCGCCCTCCTCGCCGAGCCGGTTGGCGACCGCCACGGGCACATCCTGCAGCGAGATATAGCCCGTGTTGCCGGCGCGCACACCCATCTTGCCATGGATCGTGCCCGTCTCGACCCCCTCGAACTCGCGCTCCACGATGAAGGCCGAGATGCCGTAATGTCGCTTGGACTTGTCCGTATAGGCGATGATCAGAAACTGATCCGCCACGTCGGCCAGGGAGATCCACATCTTCTCGCCGTTGAGGCGATAGACGTCGCCGTCGCGGCGTGCGGTGGTCTGAATCGCCGCCGCATCGCTGCCCGCGTTGGGCTCGGTGAGACCGTAGGTGGCAATGCGCTCGCCTAACGCCTGGGGCACGAGATACTTTTGCTTCTGCTCTTCGGTGGCCCATTGGAGCAGCGTCATGCTGTTCAGCCCGACGTGCACCGAGAGGATCACGCGCGCCGAGGTATCCACCCGCTCCAGCTCCTCAGAGGCGAGACCCAGCGAGATATAGTCCATCCCGGCGCCACCGTACTTGACCGGAATGCAGATGCCCAACAGGCCTTGCTCGGCCATTTTGGAGAGCAAGCTACGATCAAAGGTCTGGTTGCGATCATACTCCTTGATGTCTGGCGCGATCTCGCGTTCGGCGAATTCGCGCACCATCTTGCGGACCATCTCGTGCTCTTCGCTGAGGCAAAAGTCCATGCTGTGATCCTTCCTTGAAAATGGGTGCCTAGGAGGCATTTTCATCCGCAGCGATGAGCTTCGCTCATAGAAAACTCCCCAAACAAATCGGCACCCTTGGCAGGCTGCCAGCCAGCAGTATACCACAGGCGCAAGGCCAGGCAAACGCCCCGGCCGTCCGGCCG
>JAFGLK010000037.1 GCA_016928125.1 Anaerolineae bacterium | reverse complement strand
GGTTGGGCTACTCGGAACAGCGTCTCCTCGAATTGACGCGCGGTGAGGTGTTCCGTGATGATCTGGGCACGCTCACGCGCCTGCGAGAGCTGTATGCCTACTATCCACTGGATGTATGGAAATATCGGCTGGCCCACGCCTGGCAGGCCTTGGGTTGGGATATCGATCTCATCGGTCTGGCCGCAGCGCGCGGCGACACCCTGGCCGCGTGCCACTGCCTGAGCCTGTCAGTCTACCGTATCATGCGGCTCCTTTTCCTGCTCAATCGCACCTACGGCCCTCTCTATGCCAAGTGGCTTCAGCGCGAGCTCCAACGGCTCCCCAGCCTGTCGCCGAAGCTCATCGCGAGATTGGAGGCTCTTTGCGTGTCCCAGGCGTTCGCCGAGATGACCCAGGAGCTAGAAGCGATCTGCAGGGAGTTGCTCACCGCGCAGGATCGTCTGGGGCTTTTGCCGGCCATGTTGAGGCGAGAGCCACTCCTTGGCCGAGGGTTCTTTGCGCTCGATCTGCAATGCATCGCCGACCAGATCCGAGAGACGCTCAGCGGCGAACTGCGCCAGCTGCCCCTGGTTGGTGCTGCGGACCAGTGGGTCGCACAAGATGACATCCTGCTAGACGCGCAGCGGCTGCGAGCGGTCGGGTTGAGCTCCCTGGGCGAGCCCCAGAGAAAGCCAGTCGCAGCGCGCCAACCGCAGGTTGTCCACAATCCTGTGGATAAGGTTGTGGACAACCTGTTGGACAACTATGTGGATATCCCGGCTGGCCGCGAGATCGTGATCCTGTTCGACGCGGAGAAATGCGATCTGGCGCGCAGCCTGGGCAAAGGGCTCACGAGCAGAGGGGCCAGGCCGATGTTGCTGGCGGTGCCCGACCCTGGAGATAGATTGCCCCAGCACGTGATACAACTATTGGACAACGAGCAGATCGGCCTGTTCGTCCTGGCATCCCATCGGATGTGGCGAGCCGGTCTTGCTGACCATTTCGACTCGGGTGAGTTCAGTCGAGCCGCCGCGTCGAGGCCCACCCTGCACGCACGGTGCCGCCCGCTCTTTTTCGATCTGGTGATCCCGAGGGAGAGCCTACTGCGGCTATATGGCTCACCGGTGCAGAGCGACCAGGCTTACCTGGCTGCCCTGGCGGACCGACTGCCCAGTGAGGCGAGGGTGCACATCACGGCGCCCGGTGGCACCGATCTCTATCTGCGAACCAGAAGCTGGCAGATCCTCGATTGGGAGATCCTGACCAGCCCAGAGGAGGATTCCATCGAGGGCCGCATCGTGGCGGATGCCAGCGTCTTCCTGGGCCAAGTGAGCAGCTCCATCACGGTCACACTGCAAGCGGGGCGCGTCGTCTCCATCATGTGCGAGGATCCACGCGATCCCATGTTTGAGCAATACGTCCGCAGCATGGATGCCGTCCTGGCCGAGTCATGGGCCAATGGACAGCTTGCCGAATTGGGCTTCGGCGGCAACGCGGGCGCCATCCTCTCGGGCATCATTATGGAGGACGAAGCCGTGCGCGAGACGTGCCATTTCTGCTTTGGAGACAACACGCGCTACGGAGGCCGGAATCGCAGCCGTTGGCACGGTGGTACATGCGTGATCTGCTCACCGCGCCTTGAGCCCGCCTAGCAAAGCGCCGCCTGTTCGACGATGGAGGAGAGCCTCGTGGAGATCACGCTACGCTTGGCCGATCAGCAAGATGCCGCTCTTCTGGCGCGGCTCAATCGAGAGATGATCGAGGCCGAACAAAGTCGCAACCCCATGTCGCTGCGTGAGCTAGAGACGCGCATGCGTGGCTGGCTCGTCGGTGACTGGTCGGCCGTGCTCATTCTATGTGAGGCGCAGGTAGCAGGCTACTGTCTCTTCCAGATCCGCCGCGACGACTATTTCCCTGAGCAGATCGTGGTCTTTGTGCGTCACTATTGCATTGCGCGGGATTTCCGCCGGCGGGGTCTCGGCCGCGCGGCCTTTGAGCGCATCGTGTCGGATTGCTTTCCAGAGGGGGCCACGCTCGAACTGGAGGTCTTGGAGAGCAACCCCAGTGGGCGGCTCTTTTGGGAGGCGCTCGGGTTCAGGCCCTACTGTACGACGCTGAAACGCTAGCTCCACCGATCTTAGGGTGGCCGTACGGTCCAGCGCACCCTGCGCCAGAGCCTCCAGAGCAGCCAGCCATCCACGCCGAGCGCGAAGGTCAGGCCGACGACTGGCACGATCGGGAAGGGCATCTGCTCTTGGGGGATCACCTCAAAGGCGTCGAGATCGCACATCTGACCGATGGAGGCCGCGTTCCGCGTGCCTGCGACCGTGATGCGTAACGTATGTTCGCCAGTCCCATTCGTGCGCACCAACGGCACCCGCGCCTGATACTGGTCGATGGGGCTGTAAAGGTCCACGATTCCAAAGCCCTGGGCATTCGTGGGCAGCCCTGGCACCGAGTGGCCGTCGAGAGAGATCAGCAATTGCCCAGATGATGGCCCTCGATGGGCAATGAGATCGACGCCGGCCCCTCTGAAGTCAAAGGCGATGCTATCACCTTCTCTCTCAGAACGGATATGCGCGTCGGCTGAGGAGCCTGCGT
>JAFGLK010000269.1 GCA_016928125.1 Anaerolineae bacterium | reverse complement strand
CTGATCGGCACCACGCAGGAGCTCTCCATCGGCGTGGCCGCCCAGGCCATGTTCGGCTCCCTGCTCGATAACCTCGACTATCCCTCTGACATGACTGGCGGCCTGCTCTACGAGCAGGACGTGGTGGTCGAGCGGGTCCAGTATGAGGGCGGCTTCCTGCTGGTGCCCGACGGACCTGGCGTCGGGATGGAGCTCGACGAGGCCAAGCTTGCCGCTCTGGAGCACCCGCTCACCTCGCTCAAGTTTGAGGGCTGAACGCCCAAGGGCGTCTGGTCGCGCGTGCACCGCCGATCAGACGCCCATGATGATCCCCAATGCCTCACCTTCCCCAGCGCCTGCATTGGACGCAGTCTCTAGCTCGGCTAGAATGGACAGCGGCTCGTTACGAAATGAGTGCGCGGGGCCGGCTAGGCGTGAAGCGATGTTACACATCAAGATCGAGGGCGCGAACGAGCACAATCTGCAAGACGTCGACATAGAGTTCGGCGAGGGCCTGACCGTCGTCACGGGCGTATCTGGGTCGGGCAAAACCTCGCTGGTCTTCGATACCCTCTATCACGAGGCCCGCCGTCGTTTTCTCGAGATCTTTGCGCTGGGCTCATCCGAGCTGCGCCTGGCGCCGGCCAGGGTGCGCTCCATCACGGGCCTGGGTCCGGCCGTGGCGGTGGGCCAGAATCTGCTCAACCGCAACCCCAACTCCACCCTGGCCACGGCCTCCGGGTTGCACCCCTTCTTGCGTCTGCTCTATGCCCGATTCGGCCAGCGACGCTGTCCTCGCTGTGGGGCCTCGCTGGAAGTGCTCAGCGAGGATGAGATCGTCGAGCGGTTGATCGCCATGAGCCGCGCCGGCGGCGTCGATGTGCTGGCGCCGCTGGTGCAACGTGTCTATGGGAGCCACCGCACTTTGCTCCAGATCCTGGCCGAACAATTCCACCCGGAGGAACTGCTCGTCGACGGCGCCCCGTGGGATGGTCAGCACCTTAGCACCGACGACCCGCATGACCTGGCTGTGCGCGTGGCGCACCTCGGGGCCGGCAGCCAAGCTGCACAGGTTCGCCAGGTGATCGAGATGGCGGGCTCCTTGGGCGCCCAGGCCGTGATGGCCCGCCCGACGGACGGCGGCCCCGTCCAAGAGGCGCTCACCCTTTCGCGAGCACCCGTTTGCGTCGTCTGTGGGGCCTGGTTCGATGCGCTCGAGCCCACCCACTTTCATCTGCCTTGCCCCCATTGCTCGGGCCAAGGCTGTGCAGCCTGCGATCGCACCGGTCTGCATCCGCAGGCGGCTGCCACCTATTGGCAGGGCCTGCGCCTCCCCGATTTGCTGGCGCTCTCTGCCACAGAGGGCCGCTCTCTCTTCTCTCAGGCCGAGCTGCCCGTCTCCGCAGCGCGCCTACAATCCGAGATCCTCCGTCGTCTGGAGGCCCTGGAGGCGGTCGGATTGGGCTACATCGGCCTGGAGCGTCCTTCTCCCAGCCTCTCGCGGGGCGAGGCCCAACGGGTGCGCCTGGCCATCGCGCTGGTGAGCCAATTGGAGGACATGCTCCACGTGCTGGACGAGCCGACCATCGGCCAGCATCCCCACGATGTGGCGCGCCTGCTGCCCGTTCTGCGGCGTTTGGGCGGCCCGGTCATCTATGTGGAGCATGACCGGCTGGCAGCGGCAGAGGCGGACCGCGCTATCGATTTGGGGCCGGGCGCGGGCCAGGCTGGCGGGCGGGTGATCTTCGAGGGCGCGCCCGCCGCGCTCTGGAAGGCCTCGACGCCCACCGGGCGCTATTTCAGCCTGCGCGAGCGTGTTCAGCTCCCAGAGGGCCGGCCAGCTCCCCATGCTTTTCTCGTGGTGCGCGGCGCCTCGGAACACAATCTGCGTGGGATCGATGTACCTTTCCCGTTGGGCCGACTCTCGGTAATCACAGGGATTTCCGGCTCCGGCAAGAGCACGCTGGTGCAGGATGTGCTGGCGGCCAGCCTGTCTGCAGAGGAGGCTCAAGGTTGTGACCGTATCGAGGGCCCTGCACTGCGCGCCGTGATGGTGACGCAGGATCCCATCGGGCGCAACCCGCGCTCCAACCCCGCAACCTATACCAAGCTCAGCGACATCATCCGCGATCTGTATGCCAGCGTTACGGGCCTGTCATCGTCACACTTTTCGTTCAACCGGCCAGAGGGCGCCTGCCCTACCTGTGAAGGCCTTGGGGCGACCGAGGTGCGCATGCGCTATCTGCCATCGACCTGGATACCATGCGCCGACTGCGATGGCCAGCGCTTCTCGGAGGAGGTTCTGGCGGCGCAAGTGCCCTTTGGGGAGTGGATGCTGTCGATCGCCGACTTTTATCGGCTCTCGATCGCTGAGGCATCGCGGTTGTTGGCCAGGGAGCGGCGCCTTCCGCCCAAGGCGCGCCGCGCGGCCCGGCGCATCCTCCGGGCTTTGAGCGATATCGGTCTCGGCTATCTCACATTAGGGCAACCCTCCCCGACGCTCTCTGGGGGCGAGGCGCAGCGCGTCAAGCTGGCCAAGTATCTGGGCCGGCGATCGCTGGCCCGCGATCTCATCGTGCTGGACGAGCCCTCCACAGGCTTGCATCCTCAGGACGTGGCCGGCCTGCTTCAGGTGCTGGATCGCCTGGTCCGCGGCGGCGCCACTGTGGTGGTGGTCGAGCACAATACCGACATCATGCGGGCCGCGGATTGGATCATCGATCTGGGGCCAGGCGCGGGGCCGCATGGCGGCGAACTGCTCTACGCCGGTCCGCCGGAGGGCCTGCTGGAGGTTGGGGCTTCGCATACCGCCCAAGCGCTCCATGAGGAGGCTGCCCTGGAGCCGCGCGCCGAGCCCGAAGCGCTGGGGCGCAGCCGCTCGAGGCACATCGCCATACGCGGCGCCTCTGCGCACAATCTACAGGATGTGGATGTCGATATCCCCAAGGGCAGATTGACCGTCGTCACCGGCGTCTCAGGCTCGGGCAAATCGAGCCTGGTGAGCGATGTGCTCGAGGCCGAGGCCCGGCGTCGCTTTCTCGAATCTCTCTCCATGTACGAACGCCAGGGCGCTCGCGAGGGGCCGGAGGCGTCGGTCGAGTCCGTCGCGGGGCTGGGGGTGGCCGTGACGGTCGAGGCAGGGCGGCGCCGCCATTTCGACCGGCGCGCGACCGTGGGCACCGCCACCGAGATCGCCCATCATCTGGCGGTGCTGATGGCCTCGCTTGGGGAGCGACCTTGTCTGGCCTGCGGCGCCGCGATGGTCCGCCGAAGGACTCCCGAGTCGGCTGGCCGCGAGATCTGGCTCTGCCCGGCCTGCGGGGCGAGCGCGCCGCTCGCCGAGCCGCGCCATTTTTCGCCCTCCAACTATGCCGCGGCCTGCCTCACCTGCCATGGTGTAGGCTCACTGCGCAAGCCCAACGCCGACAAGCTGATCGTGCATCCCGAGCGGCCGCTCTGTGACGGCGCCATGTATTCGCCCGGCTTCTTCCCGCAAGGTTATCTCTGCAAGCCGTACAATGGCGGATATGACATGGTGCAGGCCCTGGCAGGTCGCTACGGGTTCGATCCTGCAAGCACGCCCTGGCGCGAGATGTCTGCCGAGGCGCGCCAGGCGTTTCTCTATGGCGACCCTGAGCCGATCGAGGTGGTGTATCGCAGCCGCAAGGGCCGCGTGCGCACCAGCACGCAGCATTTCCCTGGCTTTTACGGGTGGATTCGCGACTGGGACGTGGGCGGAACCTATACCGACAGCCAGGTATGCCCGACCTGCGGCGGTGGGCGACTGCGGCCAGAATACGCCGCGGTGACGCTGGCCGGACACAACATGCAGGCGCTGGGCGAGGCGCCGCTCTGGCAGCTCGCCGAGGTGATGGGGCATCTCGAGTTGCCTGCCCCCAGTTCGCCCTGGGTGGCCGCGAGCCTACGCACCATTCGTCTTCGGCTGCGCTTCCTGGGGCAGGTAGGCCTCGGCTATCTCCACCTCCACCGCGAATCCGCCACCCTCTCCGCGGGCGAGGCTCAGCGGATCAAGCTGGCCGCGCTGCTGGGAAGCGGCCTCACCTCCCTGACGATCCTGCTGGACGAGCCCACGCGGGGCCTGCATCCCTCCGAGGTCGAGGCGCTGGTGGGCGCGCTGGCCGCGCTGCGCGACGAAGGCAACACCGTGATCGTGGTGGAGCACGACCCGGTGCTCATCCGTGCGGCCGACTACTTGCTCGATCTGGGGCCGGGT
The DNA here is from genome assembly GCA_016928125.1 of Anaerolineae bacterium. The sequence continues at coordinate 6,521 of JAFGLK010000269.1, read as the reverse complement.
GCGGGGGCGGCAGGGGGGCGTATCATCGCTCAGGGCACGCCCGAACAGGTGATGACGGCGGATACGCCGACCGCCGCCTGGCTACGCGGCGAACGGCGGATCGCCCCTCGCACGGCGCGTCGTCAGCCCAAGGGCTGGATGACGATCGTGGGTGCGCGCGAGAACAACCTCAAGGGCGAGGAGGTGCGCATCCCCTTGGGCGCGTTGGTGGGCGTGTGCGGCGTCTCTGGCTCGGGCAAGAGCACGCTGCTGGTCGACACTTTGGCGCGCGCCCTGGCGCCCAGGAAGCAGACCACCTCGGTGGCCTATGAGCCCATCGAGCCGGGCGCCCACGAGGCGATCCTGGGGGCGCCCAGGCGGGCCATCACCGTCGATCAGACCAGGGCCGGGCTGCACAGCCCCGCCAGCTTTCTGAATCTCGAGCGGCCCCTCTGGGCGCTCTATGCCGAGAGCGAGGATGCACAGGCTCTGGGGCTTTCCGAGAAGGACCTTTCGTCGCGCTGCTCGGTCTGCCGGGGAGAGGGAGCAGTCAGCCTGGATATGGGCTTTCTGCCGGCGGTGCACATCCCCTGCGAGACGTGCGCGGGCACCGGTTATCGCGCCGAAGCCTGGCAGGTGCGCCTGCAGGGAGTGGCGTTGCCAGAGCTGATGGGCATGACGATAGATCAAGTCTACGCTCTCTTTGCAGAAGACGATCGCCTATCCGTGCCTTTGCAGGCTGCCCGAGATGTGGGCCTGGGGTATCTGGTGCTGCGCCAGCCGGGCTATGCCCTATCGGGCGGCGAGGCGCAGCGCCTCAAGATCGCCAAGGAGCTCTGCCGCCGGACCACGCCGCAGACGCTCTACATCCTGGATGAGCCGACGCTCGGACAGCATCTCGAGGATGCGGCCCGGCTGAGCGGCGTGCTGCACCGTCTGGTGGACGCGGGCCACACCGTGCTGATCATCGAGCACCATGCCCACCTGCTGGCGAGCTGCGACTGGTTGATCGAGCTCGGCCCACGCGGCGGCCCGGAGGGCGGTCACATCATCGCGGCTGGCAGACCAGAGAGCCTGGCAGCCGGGCAGACGCCGACGGCGCCCTATCTGCGCGAGATCCTCGGAGCGGTGCCATGACCTGGGCGCCTCTCCTGCTCGCCGATCGCTCCCCCTGTCTGCGCTCCCTCGTGCTGCGGGAGCTGCTTGGGCGCCCCGACGATGACCCCGAAGTGCAGGAACTGGCCGCGCTGCGCGAGGCTGATCCCCTGATCGCCGACCTGCGCGGTCTCCAGCGGGAGGATGGCGCCTTTCGGAGCGCCGATCCTAACGCGCGGGGCGGCCCGCTCCTGACCACGGCGCTGGCGCTGGCGCGATTGGGCTATCTGGGGCTGGGTCCCGACCACCCTCTGGTGCAACGCGGCGCTGCGTATCTCTTGGCCCAGCAACGGCAAGACGGCTCCTGGCCATTGCCAGAGTCCCGCGAGGCGAGCGAAGAGCGCGAGGGCTATTCCATGATCCCCTTGCAGACGGCCTTGCCCTTACGTGGGCTGGCCGCCTGCGGCTATGCCACCGACCCCTGCGCCGAACGTGGCTATGAATGGTTGTTGGCTCAGCGCCTGCCCGACGGCGCCTGGCCCACCGGCTTCGCCTCGGGCAATTATGGCTATGTGGCCGGCTACCGGCGCCTGGCCCATTCGCGTTGGGGCTGTCGCTCGAATACCACCGGCGCGCTCCTCTGCCTGGCCCATCATCCGACGCGTCGGCATGACCCGGCCGCGCGGCGTGCACTGGACCTGCTGCTGGGGCGCGAGACCCGCGAGGCGCACACCCTCGGGTTCGAGGTCGCCCGTCTGATCGGCGTCGAGCCATTGCGCGGCTTTTTGACCTTCCATGCCCGCTTTGATCTGGCTCTGGTTCTGACGCTTTGCGGGCGCATCGGCCTGAGCGCCGAGGATCCACGCGTAGTGGACCTGATTCGTTTCATCGAGGGGCTGCAAGGGCCGTATGGCCTCTGGGAGTACGCGGCGGGGCCCCAGGCCTCGCGCTGGCTCACGTTTGATCTGCTGCGATCCCTTTCGCAACTCGACGCCGAGGGAGGTTGGGTCGGCCTCGAGCCGCGCACGCCCTTTCAACCCTATCCGGCCAGGCGTCGACGCTACTGAGGCCCGGTTCGGTGCATTTCGTGGCATCTTTCCAAGTTGAGATCAGTCAAGTCTGGCTGTGGAGGTAGAGGCGATATGGCGGAGCGTTCGATCGTCATCATCGGCGCAGGTGTCGGCGGACTGGCGGCTGGTTGCTATGCGCAGATGAACGGGTACGACACACGCATCTACGAGCAACATGCGATTCCAGGCGGCGTTTGTACTGGCTGGACGCGCAAGGGCTATACGTTCGACGGCTGCATGCACCACCTCGCCGGCTGCACGCCTGGCACCAGGCTCTATCGGATGTGGCAGGAATTGGGCGCCATGCCGCGGGTCCTGCGCTACCCCGAGGACTTGATCTGCGTGGAGGGGATTGATAGCCAACGCTTCACCGTGCATACTGACCTCGATCGGCTTCAGGAGCACATGCTCGACCTGGCGCCCAACGATGCGACGCCCATCTTCCAGTTCATCCAGGCAGCGCGACGATTCGCGCGCCTCAATCTCATGGATATGCTGCTGGCCAAGCCGTGGGAGCTGCTCGGAATGCTTCCCAGCATGCCGTTCCTGGGCAAGTGGGGCAAGGTGACGCTGGAGCAGTACGCAACACGGTTCAGCGATTCCTTTCTGCGGCGTGCGCTGCCCATGATCCAGTATGATATTCCCGACATATCCCCCCTGGTGGCCCTGATGTTCGTCGCCGGATGTTCCACCGGCTACCTTGGCTGGCCCGTGGGGGGCTCGCTCGCATTCTCTCACAGCCTGGCCCGCCGCTATCGTGATCTGGGAGGCGAGCTCCAAACCCGGGCACGCGTCAGCGAGATCCTCGTGGAGCCCAGGTCAAAGGGCGACCGAGCCGTGGGCATTCGGCTCGAGGATGGCACGGAGCACCGTGCAGATATGATCATCTCGAACGCCGACGGGTACACGACCATCTATGGCATGTTGGGAGGCCGATACACCAACGAGAGGATCCGTGCCTACTACACGACCCACGCACCCGATCGCCAGGTGATGAGCCTCCACGTGGGGTTGGGAGTGGCGCGCGATCTGACCCAGGAGCCACATGCCTTGGTGCTCTGGCTCCCCGAGCCGGTCGAGATCGCGGGAGAGCTGCGCGACCGGCTCGACTTGGAGTTGTTCGCCTTTGCGCCTGAGATGGCGCCAAAGGGCCATACGGTGGTCAAGGCGCACTTTGCCACGCGCTATGACTATTGGCGGGCCTTGCGGGATGCGGGCGAGGCCTATGCCGCCGAGAAGCAGCGAGCGGCCGAGACTGTGATCGCCTGCCTCGAGCGCCGCTTCCCTGGATTCGCGGCCCAGGTGGAGGTGGTGGATGTGGCCACGCCCCTAACGACCGAGCGCTATGTAGGCAGCTATCGCGGCTTTCAGTCCTGGCCGGTGCCTGATCAAGGCTCTTTCGAGGCGCTCTCGGGCCAGGGCTTGAGTCGGACGCTGCCCGGACTCGATGGTTTTTACATGGTGGGGCAGTGGGCTGGCGGGTTGGGCCTGCCCAACGTAGCGGCCATGGGCCGCAAGGTGGTCGCCTCCATCTGCAAGCGTGATGGGCGGCGTTTTGTCACGCAGATGCCGTCATGAAGGCGAGACGCTCACATGACCCATGCGGGAGGTGTCACGGCGGCGCCTTTTCGCCCAGTTGACGCTGGGCGGGTGATGGGCTAACTTGGTCGCATCTGAGCGACCACATCATCCCAGAACTGCGATCCGAAGGAGGTTGCTGCAGCGATGAACATCGTGCTCGTCATTCTCGATACCCTGCGTCAGGACCATGTGGGCGCCTATGGCAACGATTGGATCGTGACGCCGCATCTGGATGCGTTTGCCCGCGAGGCGGTCACATTCACCCGCGCCTATCCCGAGTCGTTGCCCACCCTGCCGGTGCGACGCGCGCTGCACACCGGCTTGCGCACCTATCCCTACCACGGGCACCACGATTTCAAGGGCGATTTCAGCGGCGCGCCGGGCTGGGGCCCGATCCCCGAGGAACAGACCACGCTGGCGGAAGCTCTGCGCGAAGGGGGCTATCGCACGGCATTCATCACCGACTGCTACCACCAGTTCAAGCCCTCCAAGAACTTTCATCGCGGCTTTGACGAGTGGATTTGGGTGCGCGGCCAGGAGGCCGATCCCTATCGCTCAGGGCCGTCGGTCTCGCGCGAGGCGATCCGGCGCCACATGGCCGAGACGCCCGAGCAGAACCCGGGCCTGGCCACCTTCCTGCGCGCCTACCTGCGCAACAACGCCTATCGCCACACCGAGCAGGACTATTATCCGGCCCGGGTTTTTAACGAGGCCTCACGCTGGCTGTGGGACAATCAGGATGCGAAGCAGATCTTTCTGACGGTGGACTCGTTCGATCCCCACGAACCCTGGGATCCGCCGGTCTACTATCGGCGCATGTATAGCCAGGACGAGGGGGCGGTGGATGTGATCCAGTCGCTCTACGGCCCCTGGCAGGGCCGCCTGGCCCCGCGCGAGCTGGCGCGCTTGCAGGCGAACTACGCCGGCGAGGTGACCATGGTGGATCGCTGGTTCGGGCAATTCGTCGAGACGCTGCGCCTGACTGGGCGTTTGGACGACTCGATCATGGCCGTGATCAGCGACCACGGGCACAGCCTGGGCTACGAACCGGGAGACAAGGGCATGGTGGCCAAGCAGGGGCACCCCATGACCCACGCGGTCGCCGATTTGGTGCTGATGGTGCGCCACCCCGAGGGGCAGGGCGCCGGGAGCCGCTATGACGGCCTGGTGTACAATCACGATCTGACCGCCACGCTCTATGCCCTGGCGGGCGTCACGCCGCCTGCGCCATTGGATGGCCTCAACTTCTGGGCCTGGGCGATGAGCAATCAGCCCAGCGGACGCGAATGGGTGACGGTGGGCTGGGGGCCGCTGGTGACCGTGATCAACGACGAATGGTGGTACAACGCCAACATCTGGGGCGAGGGCGAGTTGCTCTATCGCGTGCGCGAGGACCCCAACCTGGAGCGCTCGCTGGCCAAGGAGCGCCCCGACCTGTGCGCCGAGATGCGGGCGCGCGCCATCGAGGATGCGGGCGGCTCGATCCCCGAGGCTTTTGCCCGCTACCACCAGAAGCCGGGCTGCACGCCCTTTGAGGATCGTTCGGACCGCAGCCAGTTCTGGAAGTCGGTGATCAAGGAGAATTAGTGGCGGCCCGTGACAAGATCTTGGCCGCCTTTGAGCCCGAGGGCGCCAGCGAGATCGGCGCGGTGAGCTGCTACGATAGCCTGTTTATCCGCGACCATTGGTTCGCCCTGACCGACGTGCCCTGGTGGTACGCTTTCAGCGGACACACCGACCGGGAGGCGGCCTGGGCGCAGGACTATGTCAGGAGAAGTGGGCTGGAGTGGCTGCAGGTGCGGCCCTGCCCCTCGCGAGCGGAGCGGGCGCGCCAGCGCTACGAGCAACGCGTCGATGGCGTCTGGCGCATCGACGCCGCGAGCGGTGAGGCGGTGCGCCTGGTCGAGCCGCGCCCCAGCGGCACCAACACCAGCTCGGCCATCTCCAGGCATTCGAATCTGGACGCCTTGCCGAGGACCGAGGCCCAGGTTGATGCGCTGATCTCCCGGGCTGCGGCTTTTGACCGGCAGACGTTCCTGGCAGAAGGGCGGCACGACGCGGCGGCCGCGATCGGCGCGGCGACCGATCTCTTTCTTTACGGCTCGATCGCCGCGCCCCTTTGGGCGTTCTACGATCTCCTGGGCTACGAGGGGATGATGTTCTTCCTGGCGACCGATTCCGATCTGGCCGCCTATGCCGCTGAGTGCATCCTCTGGAACCAGGTGCAGCGCATCGCCATGATTGCCGCCCTGGGCGCCGACGCGGTCTGGATCGAGGAGTGTCTCACCGACCAGATCAGCCCCGACCTGTTTTGGGCGCTCAACGTGCCGGTGATGCAGCGCCTGGTGCAGGCGATTCGCGCCGCCGGGCTGAAGAGCATCTACTACTATTGCGGCAATCCTCACGATCGGCTGGACGCCATCCTGGCCATCGGGGCGGATGCGTTCCACTTTGAGGAGGGCAAAAAGGGCTTTGACGTGGATCTCGAAGCGATCGCCCAACGGATCGCCGGGTCTTGGACGCTCTTCGGCAACCTGGATGCCATCGCAGTGCTGCCCCACGTATCGGAGGGGGCGCTGCGCCGCGAGGTGGCGCGGCAGTTGGCCATCAGGCGGGCCAACGGGGGCCGCTTTGTGATGAGCACCGGCAGCCCGATCACGCCGGGGACCTCGGTGGAGCGCATGCGACGCTACACCGACCTGGTGCGCGAACTGAGTTAGCCATAGGCGACGCAGCTTGGCAGGTGAGTTCGGCCGCTCGTGCTCTAACTGGACGAGAGCATGCAGACACGGGACG
>JAFGLK010000268.1 GCA_016928125.1 Anaerolineae bacterium | reverse complement strand
GAGGTGACCCACCCTTTCTCGTCCATGTCTCGCAGGATCCGATAGGCCACGCTGGGGTGCACGCCCTCCAGCCCAAACTCTACCAGCTGCTCGATCATCGTGTACCCGTGGGCCGGGCCGCGATGCAGCAGCAGGAGCAGCGTCGGCTCCAGGAACCATACCCCTCGACGGGCGCGCCCCCCACGCCACCGATGACGCCTTCCCGGCATAAGGCCGCTCCTTCACAGCTTGCCTGTCTAGCTCCGGACCAGTATACCACACTAGGTGCATGGTGTCAATGGACGTGCGGCAAGTAGGCAGGGCTGCGGCCAACTCCGAGGGGCACTCCTTCTACTCGTATCGTAGGGCCTCGACGGGCCGCATGCGCGTCGCACGCCAGGCCGGGTACAGCCCACCGGCCGCTCCGGCCACCACGGCCACCACGACGGCCCGCACAAAGAGCGCAGGCGTGTAGAGCGGCTCGATCGCCCCGCCCCATATCCCCGCCGCGCCGACCAAGCTGCCCAATCCCAGGCCCAGGGGAATGCCGCACAGGCCGCCCACCAGGCCCAATGCCAGCGACTCTCTCAGGATCAGCCCCAGCACCTGCCGCCGCCGCCAACCCAAGCTGCGCAGCACGCCGATCTCGCGCGTTCGCTCCAGCACGCTCATCAACATCGTGTTCAGCATGCCCACCGTGCCGATGAACACCGCCAGCAGCGAGATCTGGTCGGCCATCTCTTGCACCACGCGAAAGTCGCTCGTGTTCTCGGCCAGCTCCGAGGTGAGGGAGAAATCCATGTCCGGGAAAGCGGCCTCCAGCGAGGCCTTGACCGCCTCGGCCTGCTCCGGCTCGCGCAGGCTGATCAGGTAGAACTGCACCTGGCGCAGCTTGCCGGTGACGGCCTGGGCCTCCCGCAGGCCGATGACCACGCCCGCATCCTCAAAAGCTACGCCGGTCTCATAGATGCCCACCACGCGAAAGCTGCTGTTGAGCAGGCGGAGGGTATCGCCCACGTCCGCCTTCATCTTCTCTGCTGCCATCCGCCCGACGAGGATCTCGCGGCGGCCTGCCAGCGGCTGGCCCTCGACGACGCGGTAGCGGCGGATGGCGAACTCGCGGGGGTGGTACCCGTAGACCACCATCATGGGCATCTCCTCCGTGCTCGCCGCGGTCCAGAACATCCCGGACACGGCGGCCACCTCGGGGCGAAGGGCCAGGCGCGCCCCCACGCGCTCGTCAAGGGCGCTAAAGTCCATGTCCACGCCCGCCTCGGCGGCGAACAGGTCGGTCTGGCTGCCCCGCATGATCGCCGTGAACGCGCCCAGCATGCCCTCGGCGATCCCCTCCAGGGCCACGATGGCAGCGATGCTCACCCCGATGCTGAGCAGGGTCAACAAGGTGCGCGTCCGCCGCCGCCACAGGTTCCGCACCGCCATCCCGCCCGGCAGCTTGAGCGCGCGCCCCCCGGTTCCCCCCTCGTACTGCAGCGCTTCCACCGGGCGCAGGCGGCTGGCCCACCAGGCCGGGTACGCCCCCCCTACCAGCCCCAGCACCAACACAGTGACCAGGGCTCGGCCAAACAGGTCGGGCGTCAGTTGGCTGCCAAACACGCCCAGCACAGAGCGAGAGTGGCTGACGCCCACGACGGCCAGCACGCCCATGGTGCTGCCCACCAGCCCGCCCAACAGGGCCAGGATGGTCGCCTCTCCCAGGATGAGCCCCATCACCTGCCGTCGCCGCCAGCCCACGCTGCGCAGCACGCCGATCTCGCGGGTGCGCTCAAAGACCGACATAAAGAGCGTGTTGGTCATCGTGATCCCGCCGATGACGACCGCCAGCCCGGCGATGGCCATGGCCATCACGTCCAGGAGCTCAAAGATCTGCTCCTGGCTGGCGAACCCCGCCGACGTGGCCACGGCCAGGTCTGGAAAGCGGCGCTCTATCCGCGCCTGCACGCGATCAACCTGATCGACGTCATCCAGCTTGACATAGAGCACAGAGACGCGGTGCGGCTGGAGGGTCAGCGTCTGCGCCTCTTGCAGCGAGACCACCACCGCGCTATCCTCGAGCCCGCTCCCGGTCTCATAGATGCCGACGATGCGAAAGGCGCTGCCGGTGATGCGCAGCGCGTCGCCGGTCTGCAGGCTCATGCTCTCCGCCGCTTGCCGGCCTACGATCATCGGCTTGCCCCGCACGCCGCGCGCCTCGGCCAGCGCCTGTCCCTCCACGATGCGAAAGTGGTCGATGGCAAAGCCGTCGGGATCGTAGCCAAAGACCAGCAGGTAGTTCCAGTCGTCGATCAGGGCATTGGTGTACAGCATGCCATCCACGTCTGCCACCCCTGGCAGGGCGCGCACCTGGTCGGCCACCGTCTCGTCGACGCTGCTCATCAGCGCGCTCATCGAATCGACCTGGCTGAGCACCAGGTCGGCCTGGCTGCCTCGGGTCAGCGCGGCAAAACCGCTCTTTAACCCCTGAGCCATCGCCCCCAGGGCGATGATGGCGGTCACACCGATCGAGATGCCTATCAGCGTGAGCAGCGTGCGGCCCTTGCGGCGGAAAAGGTTCTTAAAGATCACCCGCAGCCTCCTCTCCCTGCGCGCTCGTCGTCAGTCCGACAGCTCCCTGCACCGCGCGCAGGTGCCGCTGATGTGCAGGTGGGTGCTGACGATGCGCAGGCCCTCTCTCGCGCTCAACTCCCGCTCGATCTGGGCCACCAGGGGCGCGTCGAACTCGATCACCTGGCCGCAGCGCAGGCAGGTAAAGTGATAGTGCGGTTCGTCTCGCACCGTCTCATAGTGGCCGTGATCCTCGCCCAGGCGGTGCTCTTCGACCAGCCCCAGTTCCTTGAGCAGGGCCAGCGTGCGGTACACCGTCGCCAGGCTGATGTCGGGATCGCGCGCCTTGACCCGCATGTACAGCGCGTCGGCATCCACGTGCCCCCCGCCCTCCTCCAGCGCCCGCAGGATCAGCCGCCGCTGAGCGGTCAGCCGCCGCCCCGCCGCGCGCAGCGCGT
>JAFGLK010000267.1 GCA_016928125.1 Anaerolineae bacterium | reverse complement strand
GAGTGGATTGAGGCGCTCGACTGGCGCCTGATCGCCCGAAAGCATGCCGCTATGTACCAAGCGAGCTGCGCGCCCAGATGCAGCGGGCCTGGCAGCCGCCCCTGTGGTTCTGACGACTAAACGAGCACTGTGGATGGCGAGGAGAACTCGGCGAGGGATAGGTGACCATGAAATTGAGTGTCCTCATGCCAGTGTACAACGAAGAGGCCGGCCTGGAGACCATCCTGGAGCGAGTGGCGGCGGTGGATATCGAGAAGGAGATCATCGTCGTCAATGACTGCTCGTCAGATGGGACCGCCGAGATCCTGGCGCGCAGCGTCGTGCCACATCTGCGCGTCATTCATCACGCCATCAACCAAGGCAAGGGCGCGGCCATCCGGACGGCCATGCAGGCCGCTAGCGGGGACGCGGTGATCATCCAGGATGCCGATCTCGAGTACGATCCGACGGATTATCCGCGTCTCCTTCGGCCGATCATCGAGGGTAAGGCTCAGGTCGTGTATGGCGTGCGCGATCTCAGCGCGCAGAAGCCGATGGTGCGCCTGGGCAACAAGTTTCTCACCTGGCTGACAAACGCGCTCTACGGCACGCACCTGCATGACATGGAGACGTGCTACAAAGTGATCACGACCGACATTGCCAGATCGCTGCAGATCGAGTGCAATCGTTTCGATCTCGAGCCCGAATTGACGGCCAAGATCGTGAGACAGGGCCATCGTATCTACGAAGTGCCGATCTCGTATGAGCCGCGCGTGGAGAAAAAGCTCTCGCCCTGGAAGGATGGCTGGCCGGCGGTGCGCGCCCTGCTCCGCTATCGATCCTGGAGACCGGGCCGGGTGCAGTGATCGTTTGGCCGCGGGTGCCTTGTCACAGGCCTGATACTGAATGTGATAGGCGTTCTTTGAAAAAAACGATATACTATGAACAGGCTGTAATCTCGGTTTCTTGAGATTTCATCTCGGGTTCATCCCGGCTGCCTATAATGTGTCCGCCGCAGGTGGTTCATCGTCGGCAGTGGGTCACAGGGTGCATCTGGCGTGTGCACGTCAAAGGCGTGGTGAGATAGAAGGTCCCCCTTGTGCTGAGAAATGAGAGCATCCTGTGTTTTGCGCCCGATCCCTGGGACGATATCTGGCGCAATCGGCACCAGATCATGTCCCTGCTCTCCAGGCAGAACAGGGTGCTATATGTGGAGCCGCGGCCCTATCTGCGGCCGGTGATGCGCAGGGCAGCCGCCCACGAGATCGGCCTGAGGGAGATGTGGGGGCCGAGACTGAGCGAGGTGAATCCGGGCCTGCACGTGTTTCACCCGCCGCTCTATGCGCCTCTTAGCGGGCGGGCTCCGCTGCGCCAGGTGCTAGATGCCATCCGTGACGCTTCGCTGCGGCGGGCCATGCGTCGCGTGGGCGTGGCGAGGCCGATTCTGTGGCTGTTTCGCCCCGACCAGGCGGATGTCCCAGGGCGGTATGGGGAGAGCTTGACCATCTATCACGTGGTGGACGAATATGCGGGCTATGCCGATGTCGACGCGGAGCAGGCCGCTTCCATACGGCAGCGTGAACGAAACCTCATTACCCAAGCCGATCTGGTGCTGGTGACCTCCCAAGCCTTGTTGGAGGATAGGGGTGGCCTCAATCCGCATACCTATTGGGTCCCGAATGCCGTCAACTATGATGCTTTTGCCCAGGCCAGGGATCGGCGAGAGGAGCCGGCCGAGCTGGCTGGAATGCCGCATCCACGCCTGGGATATGTGGGAGCGATCAACGACAAGATTGATACAGGCTTGTTGCTGCACCTTGCCCAGAGTCTGCCGGAGGCTATACTCATTCTGGTGGGGCCCGTACGGCCCACCTCAAACGAGATGCGCGCCGGTGTCAAAGCCCTGCGTGCACAGTCGAACGTGCGCCTGATCGGGCAGGTGTCTGTGGAACAAGTGCCTGGCTTTGTGGCCGCCTGCGATCTGGGGCTGTTGCCTTATCGCCGCAACGCATGGACGCGGCACATTCATCCACTCAAGCTGTATGAATATCTGGCCTGTGGCCTGCCGGTTGTCGCGACGGACATACCCTCGGTGCACGAGGAGGGCGACCTGATCGACATTGCAGACGACGCTGAGAGCTTTGTGGCCCTAGTGTCCATGGCGCTGGCCCGAGACAGTGAGGCGGTGCGAATAGAGCGTCAGAGACGTGCGTCCCATAACACATGGATGCATCGTGTAGAGCGCATCTCAGAACTGATCGACATCGTTCGGGCCGCACAAGGGCGCGCGTCGGCGGCCGGGGGAGGGATTGAGGAGTAGATGCAGGCAGGCAGCGACTTTTGGAATTACATCAACATCATTCTCAAGCGCCTGTGGCTGATCGTATTGCTCTTCCTGGTGACCGAGGGGGTCATCCTGAGCCTGTCGTATACGGCCGAGCCCGTCTACCGTGCCACGGTACGCTTGCAGGTCCTGGCCACCGATAGCTCAGACGTGTCGCTTTTCACCCAGTATCGGACGAGCAACTTTGCCAGCGAGATACAGCAAGCTCAGAACGATTTCATTCGCGCCCTCAATCGTGGCTTTGTGGCCTGGCAGACGATCGCGGATCTGAACCTCGAGATCGGGGCGACCGATCTGTTGGACAACCTGAGCATGGCGATCGAGGGCGATTTTATCATCGTCACGGTCGAGTCGGATGATCCTGGGCGCGCCGAAGCCGTGGCCATGGCGCAGGTGAATAACGCGCTGCAGTACTACCGCGACGTGAGGGCCACGCCATCGCGTGTCTTGCGTCAGTTCGTGGTCGAGCAGTTGGAGGCTGAAGAGCAGAACGTGCGGGCGGCTGAGCAGGCCGTTTTGGCGTTCAAGCAGAGACACAATCTCGACTCTATCGAGCAGGAGACGCGCGCCCTACAAGACTTGATTCGGACGCTCAAGCTGGAGCGAGATCGTACCGTGATCGGCCGAGAGCGCAATGCGATCTTTGCCGACATCTATCGGGCCAAGGAGCGAGAGGCGCTGGCGATGGTGGCCGAAATCGAAGAGCTCCCCGAGAATGAGGAGGGCGAGGAGGCCGCGCCCTACACGCGCAAGTTCTATGAGGATCTGGCGCGCCAGCACGAAGCCACCGCCCTCGGCTATGAAGGCAGCCGCGACGGCGAAGCGGCCAGCATCGCTCTTT
>JAFGLK010000266.1 GCA_016928125.1 Anaerolineae bacterium | reverse complement strand
TGGCAGCCACAGGTTGTGGGTCGCGGAGATTCGTCCCCCCAAATCTGAATAGATACCAAGGCCCCTCATGAGTCCATTCGGGCGCTGATGCTGCCGCTGAGCTGTGCCATAGCCTCCTCGCGTCCGCGTTCCGCCGATCTTGAGCTGGCTCCCCGTGTCGGATCGGTGTATAGTGAGCGAGGCGACGATTCGCGCCTTTTCTGGCAGCTAATCCAAGGGGGAACAGCGCCATGCGCAACTTCTTGTTGGTCGATGATTTCCAGCCGCGCTCGGAATTGATCGTGCCCAAGCATCCTGTGTCACGCGCCAAGTTCCCGGTCGTGGATGCGCATAATCACCTGCCCATGCACGGACCGCAGGGCCGCAACGTGGATCTGGACGAGTTGGTGCGCACCATGGATTTCATCAACCTCCAAACCATCGTGAACCTTACCGGTGGCACGGGGGATCAGCTCAGGCTCAATCTTGAGAAGCTCGATCTGGCTTACCCTGGGCGCTTTGCCACCTTCTGCAATGTCGACTGGGCGGGCATGGGAACGCCCGGCTGGATCGAGAAGACCCTGGTTGGACTTGAGGCGGACGTAGACGCCGGCGCCCGCGGGCTGAAGATCTTCAAGGAGTTGGGCCTACACGTGCGGGACCAGAGCGATCATCTGGTGATGCCCGACGATCCGCGCCTTGCCGCTCTGTGGGACAGGGCCGGCGAGCTGAGTATCCCGGTGCTGATTCACACGGCAGATCCAGTGGCCTTTTTCCGGCCTCTCGATCGCTTCAACGAGCGTCGGGGCGGGCTTCTCCGCCGCCCGGAGTGGCACTTTTACGGCCCCGCGTTCCCGCCGTTTCAGGAGCTCATCGACTCGTTATACCGTGTGGTCGAGGGCCATCCCAAGACCACCTTCATCACCGCCCACGTGGGCTGCTACCCAGAGAACCTGGACTTTGTGTCGCAGATGCTGGGCACGTATCCCAATCTATACACCGACATCTCGGCCCGGATCGTGGAACTGGGCCGGGCGCCTTACTCGGCGCGCAAGCTGTTCCTGGAGCACCCCGATCGGATCTTGTTCGGAACGGATGTCACGCCCAGCATGGGATGGTATCAGCTCTACTACCGCTTCATGGAGACGGATGACCAGTTCTTCGATCCCGTGCCAGAGGGTGGCACCACATGGTGTTGGTGGAAGATCTATGGCCTGTCTCTGCCAGATGATGTACTGGAGCGGGTTTACCGCGAGAATGCAGCGGCCTTGCTCAAGCTGTAGCGGTGAGGCAGTCGAGTGCCACGGGGACGCCGCCGCTGAGGGATCTCCCTTGCCCCCCAAAACAGGCGGGGCTGCTCCGCCGAGCCGTGGAAAGGAAGCGGCCATGCGAATCGGATGCAATGTCCTCTACCCCTATGGGACCCTGGCGCATAGCGCTCTATTCTCGGTGGAGGCTGCCAAGGAAGCCCTTCGCAGATTGAGGGAGGCAAGCTTCGACTCGGTCGAGTTCTCCCATGCCTGCCATTTCTTGCTCGAAGAGGCCGCGGCGGTGGGCCAGTATGCCGCCTTCCTGGGTCTGGAGTGCTGGTCCATCCATGCTGAGGGCCCTGCGGGCTTTAGCCTGGGCTCCACCGTCGAGGAATCTCGGGAGGCGCTGTTGCGCGGTGTGCAGATCTGCGGCGTGACGGGCGCGAGGGTGCTGGTGGTTCATGCACCGATCGGCATCGACCTTCGGCTCCCAACGGATGTGACCGTGGAGGAGGCGATGGCTCGCGACCGGCAGCTCTTGGAGCCCGCTTTGGCGAAAGCTCAGCAGATCGGGGTCCGCATCGCGCTAGAGAACGGCGCGGCCCTGGCGCACATGGAGTATATCCTGGAGGTGTGTGAGGCCCTGGCCGGTTCTAGCCTCGGGATCTGTGTGGATACGGGGCACGCCAACCTGGGGGATTTAAGCGCGCCGCTGGCCGTGCGCATGGCAGGTTACCGACTCTACACCACGCATCTGCACGACAACTTGGGGCAGGTTGATGACCACCTGCCCCCTGGACGCGGGACGGTGCCCTGGGACCAGGTCTTTGCCGCGCTGACAGAGATCGGTTACCGACGTGCCCTGATGCTAGAGCTCACCGATATGGCCGGTCACCGAGCCTACGACCAGCGGGCGGAGATCGTACAAGGCGCCCTGAATACCAGGCGCATGGCCCTGGGCTCATTGACCCCGCGTTGATGCGCCCTCGATCACTCGATGTAGGGGTGCTTCTCGGCCACCTCTTCATCTAGCTCCACGCCCAGGCCTGAGCCGGTCGGCGGGATAATGTAGCCCTCTTCCCATTGAATCGGCTGATTGAGGATCTCGGCATGGAATCCGCCCCACATCTCGATGCTCTCCTGGATCAAGAAGTTGGGGCTGCAGGTGTCGATCTGGATATTCGCCGCGCCCTCGATGGGGCCCGTGTACAGGTGCGGCGCGATCTGCCAGATCAGGGCCCCAGATCCACAAAGGCGAACTCGCCGCTGTGCACCCCGTCCAGGACGACGCTGGGCTCGCCCAGGCGCTGCAGGCGCAAGACCTGGCCAGACGGGCCTCCGCTGATGAACACGATGCGCTGTGCATCTACCCAGGCTACAGGATACGCGTCCTCCGTGTCCGTGAGCCTCGCCGGCGGCTGGCCCAGGGCGCACAGATGAGGCACGACGATGCGCCCATCGGCGCTGAGGTCCAACAGGAAGCGCTGCGAGTCGGGGGCCCAGCCCATGAACCTGAATCCAGGATACGCCTTGCTGTCGTAGACGCCATAGGTCGTGTCCGTGCCGTCGGGGCCGACGATGTGGACGTCGATGGGGTCGTGATGGTAGACGGCATAGCCCACCTGGCGCCCGTCCGGCGAGAGGTGCGAGCCGTACGGCCCCGTGTACGACATCTGCGCCACCGCATCCTCCTCCACAGGGACGAACCAGACCGTCATGTTGTCTGGCGTCCCCTGTGGACCGGACGCAGCCACTGTGTAGAACCCCGACGAATCGGGCGACCAGACGATCTCAGGCCCCATCATGGTGAAGCGATAGTCGTCCGGGTAGGGGACCGCGGTTCTCCCCTGGGTTCCGTCGAGGCGCGTCAAGACCAACTCGTTGGGGTGATAGAGCGCCAGCCACTGCCCATCGGGCGAGAAGCTGAAAAAGCCGCCCTTCCCCGCGTCGAGAACGGCCTCGATCGCGCCGTCCTCCGCATGGACGCGCTGCAGATCATAGCGGTCCGTCACCACATAGAGGACGTGGCTGCCGGGTGCAAAGCCAAAATCCCCGATCATCGGCGCCGCAGGCTGCAGCTTGGCTAAGTCGTCCTGCCCGACCAACAGGCGCGGGCCTGCTGCGTCGGCGTCCACGGCGAACAGGCCATACCCTCCAGCCTCATCGCGAGCCAGATAGGCGATAACCTGGCCGTCGTCAGAGATGCGCAGGCGCTCCGGGCTTGCCTGGATCAGCGCGGTGGCGGCGGGCGGCCCGCTCGAGCCTGGCCTCTCGGTCCAGAGCGTGACATAACCATCCTTGAAGTAGACGATGCGCAGCCCGCTGAGCCCGGGCGGGGGCGCGGGCTCTGTAGCGGTTGGCGCGGCCGTCGGCGTCGCGGGCACGGCGCTGGGAGCGGCAGTGGGCGGCGGAGGCGTGGGTTGCGGCGTGCGGGCGACTGTCGGCGCCAGCGTGGGCGGAGCGGGCTGGCTCGAGGGGACAGGCGCGGCGCAGGCCGCCAGAAAGGTGAGCGGCAGGAACACGATCGCAAAGGCAAGGGCGAGTCGACGCATGAGGGGCCTCCTGATGGGTCAAGCGGCTGTGCGATGGTTTCGCTGTAGTGGACGGCGGGGATGTGCCCTTTGTTCCAGCATCGGGACACGGAGACGTTTCGGCTTGCCAGAAGTCATCTGCCCGCCAGATGAGGGGGCGAGGATCGGCGAGAGAACCCTCTGCGCAGCGCTGGAGCGATGCGACGAGTGCGTGACGGCCCACAACGTGATACAATCGCGGGAGCGGCGTATTGGAGACGAAGCCAGGAGCAACACCATGAACATCCTGATCCTGGGCGGCAGCGGCCTCTTTGGCCGCAAGACGGCGGCGCATTTGTTGGCGGACCCGGAGGTGGAGAGCGTGGTCTCGCTGGACCTGGCCCCGCCGCCCGAGTGGTTCCTGCTGAGCGTCAGTGAGCATCTGGACCGGTTCCACGAGGTGCGGGGCAACGTGGCCGAGCTCGAGGACATCCTGAACGCCATGCGGCGCTATCGCGTGGATAGCATGATCAACTGGGCGTTCATCATGGTCGCCCAGAGCGTGCAGGTGGACCCACGCCTGGTGACCAGGGTCAACGTCATGGGCATGTGCAACGCCTTTGAGGCCGCCAAGCTCATGGGCGCCCGGCGCGTGATCTATGCCAGCTCCGAGACGGTCTACGGCCCCCAGGCGATGTACGGGATGCGCGAGGTGACCGAGGACGACCCGACCAACCCCACCCACTCCTACGCCGTGTGCAAGAAATACGCCGAGATCCTGGCCGCCGATTATGCCGGGCAGTTTGGCCTGAGCATCACTGGCGTGCGCCCCACCATCGGCTATGGCCACGGCGGGCGCTCGCCCGCCCAGTATTGGTCCGACATGCCCTCGCTGTGCGCCGTGGGCCAGCCCTTTACCATGGAGGGCGACGGCCGCGGCCTCGCCTCCCTCGTCTCGGCCGATGACCTGGCCGCCTTCACCCGGCTCCTGGTCGTGGCGGACTCGGCCCCGCATCCGGTCTACAACGTGGGCGGACCGCCCACCACCCCCCGACAGATGGCCGAGGCGGTCAAGCGCTACCTGCCGGACGCCCAGATCGCCTTCGGCGCGCGGCCCATGGCCGATCCCAAGGGGGAGCAGGGCCTGCCCTGGCTGGTGAGCATGGCGCGCGCCACGGCCGATTTCGGCTTC
>JAFGLK010000265.1 GCA_016928125.1 Anaerolineae bacterium | reverse complement strand
TCCGGGTCCGGCTGTGGCGAACCCCTTCTCGGTCTCGTCTGCCAGTATATGGTTGGAGCGGTCGCCGTCAAGGGCCGACGAGGCTAGGGTACGATCCGCAGGATCCGATCGTCGTCCGACGCCGGCCGGCCGCGACCATCGCGGTTGCTGGTGGTGAAGTACAGATAGCCATCCGGCCCTACGGCGACCTCACGGATGCGACCATAATCGCCCACATAAAGCCTCTCGACCGCCACCACCTGATCGCCTTGAGGACCGCCGAGGGTCACCCGCTGTAGATGCGCGCCGCGCAGGGCGCCGAAGAATAGGGCGCCCTGCCAGGGCGCCAGCGCCTCCCCCGTAGAGAACGCGACCGCGGCCGGCGCCCAGGTGTCGTTGCCGCTGTGCAGCACGGGGTCGATGAAACGCGGATCGCCCCCATCCGCCGTCACCGCTGGCCAGCCATAGTTGGCGCCAGGCTGGATGCGGTTCAACTCGTCGCGACAGCAGAGCCCGAACTCCCCACTGGGGCCGTGCTCGGTGCTCCAGAGGATCCCCGTGCCCGGCTGCCAGGCCAGGCCTTGAGGGTTGCGGTGTCCGTAGGAATAGACCAGCGACCCGGGGAAGGGGTTGTCATCGGGCACGCTGCCATCGGGGTTGAGCCGTAGGATCTTGCCCGCCAGCGAGTCGAGGTTCTGCGCCAGGTCCGGGTTGCCCGCGTCGCCCGTGGTAGCATACAGCGTGCCGTCCGGGCCAAAGGCCAGGCGGCCGCCGTCATGAAAACGCGCGCCGGGGATCTGGTCGAGTAGAGTCTGTTCGTCCCCGGCTCGGCCGTCGCGCAAGGTCAGGCGCGAGATGCGATTGAGAGAGCGCCCGCCATCACTATAGGTGTACATGGCGTAGAGGTGACCGTTCTCGACAAAGGCGGGATCGAGGGTCAGGCCCAATAGCCCCCCTTCGCCCGAGCTGGCCACAGCGAGCTCTGCGACGGGCTCTGGCTCGAGCGTGCCGTCCACGATCACGCGCAGGCTGCCCGGACGCTCGGTGAAAAAGAGGCGCCCGTCTTCAGCAAAAGCCAGCGCCCAGGGCACTTGCAGATTCCGGGCTACCACCTCAACCCGCGGCGCAAAGGGCGCTGCGGTGGGCGTCGGGGGCTCAGTCGGCGTGGGTGTACCAGGCTGGAGCGTCGGTGAGGAAGGCGCCAGGGTCGCTGACGGGCTGAGGCTGGAGCTGGGGTTGCTTGGCCTGGGCGCCACCAAGAGCGTGGGTGGGGGCGTATCGGCCTTCGGCGTGTCAGTGGAGACGGGCTGCCTGGCCACCTCTGGCAGCGACGCTTCCGGCGTAGGTGCGGGTGGTGCGGACGCGCACCCAACGACTAACAAGGCGGTCACTCCCAACAACATGAGCATGCGTATAAATCGGCCCATTACGACAATCTCCACACCGCCTCAGGCGCATATTTCATATAATCTTCACTGATTATATCATAAATATGCCCAGCATGCAATCTTTGACGGTGGCAGCGAAGAGGCCCGGGGCCGGCTCGTCAGGCTTGGAAAGTCCGATCAGCGCCAGGGGTCGGGGAGACCGCGCAACAGGGCCCAGCCGCGTCGCAGGCTGCGCACCAGGTGCTCCAGATACGAGATGAAAAGCAGGCCGATGGCCGTCAGCGCCAGGATCGTCATGATACGCGCCCATTTGCCCACGATCTCCAGCAGCAATCGGGCGGCCGCCTGGAATTCCTGGATGATCGCGTTCACATCGCGCGCGATGGCCGTCACGCCCGTGATGCGCGCCACGTCGCGGAAGAGGTTGGCGATCTGGGCGAATACGCCCTTCACCTGGCTCAGGCCCAAGATGTCCAGGGTCTTTTCCAGGTTCACCGACCGCGTGATGAGGCTAGGGCTGAGCTTGAGGCCCAGCAGGTCGAACAGCTTGTCCGCCAGGGTGAGCGGCTTGACGCCCACTGCCTCGGTGACCTGCCCCAGCTCTAGCTCGATGCGCTCGTTGATGGCGTTGGCGCTCTCCACCATGGCGCTCACGCCCGCGTTCAGGTCCTCGGCGGCCTCTTGGGCGCTGGTTACGGTGCTCTGCATGCGATCGATGCTGGCATTTACCCGAGCTACGGGCGCGGCCATGGCCAGGCGCACCTCGACGACCATCTGACGCGCAATCAGGACGACGGCGATGACGAACAGGATCGGGAACAACGCCCGGATGATGATGATCAGTCCCCACAGCCGCCGGAAGAAACCCATGCGCACCTCCTGAATCCGCGCCAAGATAGCCCGGGCCACCTGATTGGCCCGAGCCTCCCATCCCTGTGGGGCCGTGCCTCTGCGAGACCCGGCCCCACTTACTCTACGACGACGGGACAGGAGAGTTGCAGCGGCCTCGTTTGGACTCTGGGCTTGCGGGGAGCAACGGCCGTGCCCCAGCCCCTCGGCGCGCCCGCAACAAAGACCCGCCCCAGGCCGGGGGCCTGAAGGCGGGTCTTATGTGTGCTGTGTATACCGTGTCGAGAGTGGCCGCCCGGCTCTCGTGCGCTCTGCAGCGCCCGACCGTCAGATCGAGCCGGTGCCGGCCACCTTAGCCTGAGGTTACCAGCGGTCCGAGCGATCCGATCGGTCCGAGCGTCCACGGCCCTCGCCGCGGCCGTCGCCACGACCACCCTCGCGACGCTGCGGGGGCCGGGCCTCGGCCACATTCAGCGCACGGCCATCCAGCTCCCGGCCGTTCAACTGCTCGATCGCGGCGTTCGCCGATCGCTCGTCGGCCATTTCCACAAAGCCAAAGCCGCGCGAACGCCCGGTCTCACGATCCTGCACCACCACGGCCTCGATCACATCGCCCACCTGGGCGAAGTGGGCCTCGAGCTCGCTCTGCGTGGTGTGATAAGAGAGGTTGCCGACGTACAGTTTCTTTCCCATGATTCGATTTGCTCCTGAAGGTTCTTTGGTGAGCCATGGTCCAAAGGTTGTTTCCGCGTGTGGGCCGCTGACGGGGCGGCTTGCCGCAAAGTCCGACGTGACGAGCAGAGGTCCTGATACCCTTAGACTCGTAGGAGCAAATCGAGGAACAGAAACGTGCGTCTCTTCGGTCTTGGCCTCACGGCCCTGGCTCTGTAAAGGTACACG
>JAFGLK010000264.1 GCA_016928125.1 Anaerolineae bacterium | reverse complement strand
CCGTCGCCCGGCCACATGGGCCGTATTCTAGCAGATATGCTGGTCCTTTTCTAACCAGCGCGCGCCCATCATGTCAAGGTCGCTGGTCAAGTTGGGCGATTTGCTGCTATACTGCGGCCTGTAAGTGTATCTCACCTATCAGGAGGATCCATATCATGCCTCTCGTTTCCATGATCGCGGAGCTCAAACGCGCTCAAAGCGGACGTTACGCCGTGCCTTGTTTCGACACGTTCGAGATGATGGGCACCCAGGGCATTATCGCAGCACTGGAGGAGCGACGCGCGCCGGGCATCATCGGCCTGTACACCGGCATGTTCGACCGGCCCAATCCCCGCGCGCTGACCGATCTGGTGCGCGCCATGGCCGAGGAAGCCAGGGTGCCCGTGTCGATCTGCCTCGATCACGGCGCCAGCTTTGAGCATTGCATGCAGGCGCTCAAGGTTGGCTTTAGCGACGTGATGTACGATGGCTCGCGTCTGCCGCTGGACGAGAACATCGCCGCCACCCGCCTGGTGGTGCGCGCCGCCCATGCCATGGGCGCCGGCGTCGAGGCGGAGCTGGGCCATGTGGGCTCGGGCAGCAGCTATGGCGACTTTGGCGCCCAGCGTCAAGGCTTTACCGACCCTGCTGACGTAGAGCGCTTTGTGGCCGAGACGGGTGTGGATTGCCTGGCTATCGCCATCGGCACGGCCCATGGCCTGTACCAGAGCGAGCCGCATCTGGCCCTGGACCTGCTGGCCGAGATTCGCGGGCGGGTGGAGGTGCCCCTGGTGCTGCACGGTGGCTCGGGCCTGTCGGATGAGCAGTTTCGCTCCGCCGTGGCGGGCGGCATCTGCAAGATCAACATCTTTACCAACCTGGCGATCGAGGCCACCAGCCGCATGGTCGCGAACGCGGCCACTGGGCAGGCCTCGTTCCATTCTCTGACCAACCAGATACGCGAGGCCTTTCAGGCCGTCTGCGGCCATTGCCTGGATGTGTTCGGGACGAGCGGCCAGGCCGATCGCGGCTAGGCGCACCCCAAGGCGTGCGGGCGCGATTCGCTCGGACCGAGAGGCAAGGCGCCTGTCTCGCCAGCGCGCGTGTTCGTCTCATGCTGGGCCAGGAGGGGTAGAATGATCAACGCAGCCGTCGTGGGCTATGGCTATGCTGGGCGGGCCTTTCACTGCTATCTGCTAGGCTTGGCCCCAGACCTGAACCTGTATGCCATCTCGACGCGCGACCCCGAGCGACAGGCCGCCGCCGCGCGAGATCATCCCGGGGCCGTGATCTATGCCAGCCTGGATGAGCTCTTGCCGGATGAGCAGGTGGATCTGGTGGTGATCGCCACGCCTCACGACACCCACAAAGAACTGGCCATTGCCGCCATGGACGCGGGCAAACATGTGGTCACTGACAAGGTGATGTGCCTGAATGCCCACGAGGCGGAGGAGATGATCGCAGCCAGCCGGCGCAATGGGGTGATGCTCTCGGTCTTTCACAACCGGCGCTGGGACTGGGACTACTTGACGGTGCGCAAGGCCATCGCCGACGGTCTGCTGGGGGAGCCCTATCTGTTCGAGGCGGCCATCATGGGCTATCGGTCACCGCGCGGCTGGCGTGGGAGCAAGATGCACAGCGGCGGCATCCTGTACGACTGGCCGGCCCACTTGATCGATCAGGCTTTGCAGTTGGTCGAGGCCAAGCCGGAGAGCGTGTTCTGCCAGATCACGTACCGCGACACCTGGGATATCGACATCGGCAACTATGCCAAGCTGCTCATCCGCTTTGCCAATGGTGTGCTCTATCAGATCGAGGTGAGCAACCTGGCGACGGTCGGCAAGCCGCGCTGGTACGTCCTGGGCGATTTGGGCGGCCTGATCAAGTATGGCCTGGACCCCCAGGAGGCCGCCATGCGCGCAGGGGACATCGACGCGGCCGAGGAGGATCCAGCTCAGCGCGCTCACGTGCATACCGTGGCTCGCGGCCAGGAGGAGGAACTGGTCATCCCCAGTGTACGCGGAAGCTGGCGGTCCTACTATGAGAACATCTCGGCGGTCCTTGTTCGCGGCGAAGAGCTGATCGTCAAGCCGGAGCAGGTCTATGAGGCCATGCACCTCTACGACACGGCCATGCGCTCGGCCGAGACGGGCCAGGTTGTACCCCTCTAGATCGGAGGACAAGATGACGGAAGCAAGCCATCCGGGTTTGATTGGCCTATCTGAGCAGCGGTTGGCTCGGGTTGATGCCCTTCTGCAGCAAGCCGTGGACGCCGGCCGCATCCCAGGCGCCGCCATCATGGTCTCCAGACATGGCCGCTGGCTGTCGGCGCGCTGTTTTGGACGGCAGTACCTGCGCGAGGATTCGCCCCCTATCCGGCCCGACACGATCTTCCTGCTCGCCTCAATCACCAAACCGGTCACCGTGACGGCTGCGATGATGCTGGTCGAGCGGGGCCAGCTCGGGCTGGACGACCGAGTCTGCGAGTGTATGCCCGAGTTCGGGGGGCAGGGCAAGGACGTGGTCACCATCCGACACCTGATGACCCACACCTCAGGCCTGCCCGATATGCTGCCTGAGAACTATGACTTGCGCCGCGAGCATGCCCCCTTGGCCGAGTTCGTCCGTCGGGTGTGCCAGCTCGAGCTCGATTTCCGGCCGGGGACGTGCATCCGGTATCAGAGCATGGGCATCCTTATGCTCGCCGAGGTGATCGAGCGCATCGCCGGTATATCCCTGCCCCACTTCATGCGCCAGGAGATCTTTGAGCCGCTGGGTATGCACGATAGCTCTCTAGGTTATCGCGAGGAGCATGTCGCGCGCATCGCCCATGTCAATGTGGCGCCCGAGATGCGCGGTACCGACTGGGGCTGGAATACCCCCTACTGGTGGGGCCTGGGGGCGCCCTGGGGCGGCATGTTCTCCACCGTGGGCGATCTGACGCGCCTGATGCACGCCTTTCTGCACGGCGGCGCCTACGGCGGCGTGCGCATCCTGAGCCGGGCCAGCGTCGAGGCGATGACCCGTGATCAGACCGCACTGCTGCCCGAGTTGCCTCGGGCCTTGACGCTGCAGCAATCGTGGGGCCTGGGCTGGCGTCGGCTGTCGGGCGGCCAGGGAGATGGCTCGTTTGGGGACCTGCTCTCGCCAGGTTCGTATGGCCATGGCGGCGCCACCGGCACCGTGGCCTGGAACGATCCGGCCCGCGACATGAGCTGTGTACTGCTGACCACTGAGCCGGGCGCGGCGAGATTGCGGACGTCCTGCTCCAATCTGGTGGCCGTGGCCGCCCTGTGAGGGAATGAAATGAACATCTACGCTGAGCTCGGGGTTGAACCGATCATCAACGCGGCCGGCACGCTGACGCGTTTGAGCGGCTCCTTGATGCATCCGGAGGTTGTCGAGGCGATGGCTGAGGCCAGCCGCAGCTTTGTGGACATGCAAGAGCTCCATCTGGCGGCGGGGCGGCGCATCGCGGCGCTGATCGGCGTGCCGGCGGCCCACGTGTGTGCCTGCGCCGCGGCGGGCATCAGTTTGATGGCCGCCGCCTGCATCGCCGGAAATAACCGCGATCTCATCCGCCGCCTGCCCGAGACGCAGGATCTCCGCCATCGCTTTGTGATACAGCGAGCGCATCGCAACGGCTTTGACCGGGCGCTGCTCTTGGCTGGCGGGCGGTTTGTGGAGATCGAGAGCGACGCCGTCGAGCTGCAGGAGGCCCTGCGCTCCGAGCAGGTGGCCGGGGTGTACTGCACCCATGCCTGGTTCTGCACAGGCGATGCGCTCCCGTTGGCCCAGGTGGCGTATCTGGCTCACGATTCCGGCGTGCCGGTGATCGTGGACGCCGCCGCCGAGGTGCCGCCGCTGGCCAATCTGAGCCGCTTTCTCGAGGAGGGCGCCGATCTGGTGACCTTTAGTGGCGGCAAGGCGATCCGAGGGCCTCAGTCCACCGGCTTTATCCTGGGGCGGCCCGATCTGATCGAGGCCTGCCGGCTCAATGACTGCCCCAATGCGGGCATAGGCCGGCCCATGAAGACCGGCAAGGAAGACATCGTCGGCCTGGTCAAAGCGATCGAGCTGTACGTCCAGGCCAACCACGCGAGCGAACTCGCGCTATGGGAGCAGCGCGTGGCGCAGGTGATCGAAGCCCTGGGGTCCCTCGAGCATGTGCGTGTCTGGCGTCAACTGCCCTATGGCATCGGCCAACAGATCCCCCACGCGGCCGTGAGCTGGGACGAGGCGGCGCTGGGCTTGACCCATGCTGAGGCCGTACAGGCGCTCTTGCAGGGCGAGCCGCGCATCGCTGTGCAGATGATCGATCCTGGGCGGTACGGATTCGGCGGCTATACCCAGACGGAGCTGCGCATCCATCCGCACACGTTGGAGGGTGATCAGGCCACGATCGTGGCGCAGCGGCTCAAGGAGCTCCTGACAGACTCTAGATCTGTGTGACATGATCTGGTCGTCATGGGGGAGGTCGAGGAGGGAGAGATGAAGACCCGCGCCTTGTTGGTTGGTACCGGCGGCTGGGCCGAGACGCACCTGTGCGCCTATGGCGCGTGCGACGAGATCGAGCTCGTCGCGCTCGTAGGACACCGTAACAACGAGCGGCTACGCGCTCTGGCGGAGACCTACGCCGTGCCGGTGGCCTCCCTCGATCTGCCCAAGACCATCAAGCAGGTCGAGCCGGAGATGGTGGACATCGCCTCCAATCCCCACTTCCGCCTGGAGGGGGTGCGCGCCGCGATGCAGCCGTCGGTCAAGCTGATCAACCTGGAAAAGCCAATGGCCCTCACCCCCAGCGAGGCGTACGAGATCGCAGCGCTCTGTCACAGGCACGGCAAGCGGCTCACGGTCAACCACCAGAAAAAGTATCTGCCGGCCTGGCACCGCGCCAAGGAGCTGATCGCGGGGGGTGAGTTGGGCGACCTGGAGCATCTGCGGGCTACCTGCCAGGGCAACCTGTTGGAGCAAGGCACCCATCTGGTCGACATGGTGCTGCACTATAATGACTATCAGCCTGTCTCCTGGGTGATGGGCCAGATCGACGAGTTGGAGGGCCTGGACAAGGCGGGCGCGTCGGCGCCCGATGCAGCCCTGGCCTGTCTGGCCTTCGCGAATGGCGTCAGGGCCATCCTGACGATCGGCTCGCTAGGGCACCCTTTGCCGGGAGAGACCAACAAGTGGCACCAGTTCGCCGTGGAAGCCTACGGCACGCGCGGCCACCTGCGGGTCACCCTCAATAAGACGCTCGAGTTCGTGAGCTATGCCACGGGCGAGACCTGGCGCCAACCCTCAAGCTGGGACGAGGGCTACGTGCAGGCCGTGGCGCAACACCTGGCCGACGCGGCCCGTTACGCTCAGAACCCCCAGGTAGGGCACCTCTCCGATCTGGAGCGCTCGCTGGCCTCGTTCGAGGTCATCATGGCCATCTATGCGTCGGGCTGCGGCGCTGGGATCGTGCGCCTGCCCAAGCGTTTCGATGACGACCTG
>JAFGLK010000263.1 GCA_016928125.1 Anaerolineae bacterium | reverse complement strand
GCAGCGCCTCTCTACGCCCTGGTTGTGGTACATACAGAACTCTCCCGTAAGCGGTTCAGTGCTTCAGAGGTGACGCATGCCTTGCAGGGTGAGGACACCCTCACACGTGCCTGGCATTATCAAGTGCCGGAGCAGTTGCGCTCAAGTGTCCGCGTCGGTCAGCTGGTGTGGGTGCGTTTTGGCTCACGCTACCTGCAAGGCATCATCATCGCCTTTGACGAGAGAACGCCGGTCTCGGAGACGCGCCCCCTTGACCGGATCGTGGACGCAGAGCCTGTTCTGTCCCCCGCGCATCTCGATCTCGCTCGCTGGGTCAGCGAGTACTATATGACGCCGATGCACCGCGTGATCCTGAGCATGTTGCCGCCGGGCATCACGCAGACCACCGAGACGATCGTGAGCCTGGTGCCGGGGGCCGATGTGGCTGCTCTCAGTGGAGACCGAGCAGAGCTGGCTCAGTTCCTGCAGGCCCGGGGTCCCATGCCGGCGAGAGACCTCAGACGCGAGTTGTCAGGGGCCGATCAGCCCAGGCGTCGCGTTGCCCGCCAGGTGAACGCGCTGGTGCGAGAGGGCTACTTGCTGAAGGAGACCCGGATCCGCCCGCCTCGCGTGCGCCCCAAGCTCTCGCGAGTAATCCGCTTGCATCCCGACCTGGGGCCCCTCGCCGAGGTGGCCAGGCGCGCCCCGCGCCAGCGGGCCGTGCTGCACTACCTGGAGCAGCGTCACGCTGAGGGGCAGGCCTGGGTTCCGGTGAGCGAGATCGCCGATCAGACCGGCGCCTCATCGGGCATCGTGAGAGCCTTGCTCAACAAGGAACTGGTCGAGGAGAGCCATGTCCAGGTGTGGCGCGATCCCTTGAGCGATCACGCCTTTGTGCCCGTGATTCCGCCCAAGCTCACCCCTGCCCAGAGCAGCGTTTGGGAGCGCGTCCGCCAGGCATTGGACGCCAGGAGCGCGCATAGCGTGCTTCTGCAGGGGGTGACGGGCAGCGGCAAGACCGAGATCTACCTGCGCGCAGCCCAGCATGTGCTGCGCCAGGGCCGTGGCGCGCTTGTGCTGGTGCCCGAGATCGCCTTGACGCCCCAAACGATCCGGCGCTTTGGAGCTCGCTTCCCCACGACGCTGGCGATCCTGCACAGTGGGCTCTCGGCGGGAGAGCGCTATGACCAGTGGCATCGCATCCGAGCGGGCGAATTGCGCCTGGTGATCGGGGCGCGCTCGGCCATCTTTGCGCCGATCCGCGATCTGGGATTGATCGTGCTAGACGAGGAGCACGAGTGGTCGTACAAGCAAGAGAATCCGCCTCGCTATCATACTCGGGATGTGGCCATACAGCTGGCCGAATTGAGCGGCGCGACATGCATTCTAGGCAGCGCGACGCCATCCCTCGAGTCGGCCTATCGCGCCGAGTGT
Source organism: Anaerolineae bacterium (assembly GCA_016928125.1). The sequence continues at coordinate 10,900 of JAFGLK010000263.1, read as the reverse complement.
GGCGAATATGCATACCTGCACATGCCAGACCGCATCATGGGCCATCGGCGCATCATCGCGCAGCAGCGTGCTAGCCTCAAGGGCGATAGTGCCATGGGGCATTGGCAGGCCGAGCGGATCGAAAGCGCTGGGGCCGAAGATCAAGATGAAGCGCTCTACGCCGATCTGCCCCCCGTATCCGTGGTGGACATGCGCGCCGAGCTCAGGGCGGGCAACCGGAGCATCCTCAGCCGGGTGCTGCAATCCGCTCTGAGCCAGGCGCTGGCTGCTGGAGAGCAGACGATCCTGTTTCTCAATCGGCGAGGCTCGGCCACGTTCGTCATGTGTCGCGATTGCGGCCACGTGCTCCAGTGCCCACGCTGCGACGTCCCTTTGACCTATCACGCCCGAGTCTCTGAGCTCATCTGCCACCACTGTAACTATCGCTGCGCGCCACCGGCTCAGTGTCCCAACTGCTGGAGCCGCCGCATCCGCTACTTTGGAACTGGCACCCAGCGCGTAGAGGAGATGGTCCAGGACAGCTATCCGCAGGCGCGCATCGTGCGCTGGGATCTGGACACCACCGGGGGCAGGCAATCGCATGGCGAGCTTTTGGATCGCTTTATCCAGGGCGAGGCGGATATCATGGTGGGCACCCAGATGATCGCCAAGGGGCTCGATCTGCCCCGTGTCACGCTTGTGGGGGTCATCACCGCCGACACCATGCTGAACCTCCCCGATCTGCGGGCCTCGGAGCGTACTTTTCAGCTGCTCACCCAGGTGGCGGGCCGCGCGGGGCGCAGCATTCTCGGAGGGCGCGTGATCATACAGACCTACACACCGCAACATCCTGCTATCGTGGCCGCCAGTCAGCATGATTTTCGGATGTTCTACGAAGGCGAGATCGCCTTCCGACGCGAACACTGGTACCCACCCTTCAGCCGGCTGATTCGCCTCGTCTACTCGCACCCGAGCGCCGAGCGCGCCGCGCACGAGACGCGCGCGCTACACGCCCGGCTTGAGGAGCGCATCGCCCGCCTGGGCCTAGCAGAGGTGGATCTGATCGGACCGGCGCCGGCTTTTTTCGCGCGCGTGCGCGGCGAGTCGCGCTGGCATGTGATTGTACGTGGGGCCGATCCCCACGCGCTGCTGCGGGGCGTCGATCTGCCCACAGGTTGGCGCGTGGATGTGGATCCTGTCTCACTCTTGTAGATCGGGTGCCCTTTTCAGTTCACTCCACTCAGAAGATGACCGTTGGCCCTCGCTGTCCGCAAGAGTGAGCAGGAAGAGGGACACGAACAAGGAGCGAGAAGACTGCCTCTCGCTCCCTGGTGTTGCCCAAGGCCCTAATCGCGCGCTGCGGCCTTGATGGCTTTCAGGCGTTTCATCACGTCGTTGGCGCCACGCCCGAAATAGTCGTGCAGCAGGACGTACTCGGCATAGAGCTGATCATAGACGGCCTGGTTCTCAGGGCTGGGCGCGTAAGACTCATCCTTGAGGTGCGCCATCTGAGCAGCTGCCTCTTGGATCGTGTCAAAGCCGCCGGCCGCAGCGCCGGCCGCGACGGCTCCGTGCATAGCAGCCCCCAAAGCGCCTGACTGAGCCGTGCCCGCCACCTTGAGCTCACGGCCGGTAACATCGGCATAGATCTGCATCAAGAGCTTGTTGCGCTCAGGCAGGCCGCCTGCGGCCACGAACTCCCTGACCGGCACGCCGCTCTCTTCAAAGGTCTCCACGATGATGCGGGTGCCATAGGCGGTGGCCTCGATCAGAGCGCGGTAGATCTCCTCTGGCTTGGTGGCCAGCGTGGCCCCAATGAGTAGGCCCGTCAGATCCACATCGACCAGCACGGAGCGATTGCCGTTCCACCAATCGAGCGCCAGCAACCCCGACTCTCCCGGTTTGAGCGCCGCCGCCTTTTCCTCCAATAGCTGGTGCAGGCTCACGCCCCGGCGTTCGGCCTCGTTGGCATAGTCGGTCGGCACGCAGTTCTCCACGAACCAGGCGAAATGGTCGCCCACACAAGACTGGCCAGCCTCAAAGCCATACATATCGGGGATGATGCCGTCCTCTACCACCCCACACATCCCCGGCACGATCGCGGGCTGATCGCCCAGTACCATGTGGCAGGTAGAGGTGCCCATGATCATCACCATGCGGCCGGGCTCAACGACTGTCGAGGCCGGCACGGCGGTGTGCGCATCCACATTGGCCACAGCCACGGCCGTGCCCTCGCGTAGTCCCGTTGCCGCCGCCATCTCGGCCGTTAGCCCACCCGCCTTGGCGCCCAGCGGCAGGATCTCAGTGGACATCTTTTCCTCGACAATATCGCGCATGCGCGGGTGCAACGCTGCGAAAAAGTCGGGGCTGGGAAAGCCCTCCTCCTTGCTCCAGATCGCCTTGTATCCCGCCGTGCACGAGTTGCGGGTCTCTACGCCACACAACTGCCAGATCGTCCAGTCCGCCGCCTCGATCAGCCGGTCGGCCGCCTCATAGATCTCAGGGGCCTCGTTGAGAATCTGGAGCGCTTTGGGAAAGAACCACTCGGAAGAGATCTTGCCGCCATAGCGCGGCAGCCAGGTCTCGCCGCGGGCCGAGGCTACCTCGTTGATCAGGTTCGCTTCCGGCTGAGCCGCGTGGTGTTTCCAGAGTTTGACCCACGCGTGGGGATTCAGGCGATACTCGGGCAGATAACACAGGGGCGTGCCATCCGCCTTGGTGGGCAGCATGGTGCAGGCGGTAAAGTCAATGCCGATGCCGATCACCTCCTCTGACTTGGCCCCACTCTGGGCCAGAACCTCCGGAATGCTGGCTTTGATGGCCGCCACATAGTCCGCGGGATTCTGAAGCGCCCAGTCTGGGTCGAGGCGCACCTCGGTGCCGGGAAGCTGCTCGTCGATCACCCCGTCGGGGTAGGGGAACACCGACTCAGCGACCTCTGCGCCATCACACAAGTCCACCAGCACCGTGCGCGCCGATTCGGTGCCGAAATCGATGCCGATCGCGTATCTGCTCATGAGTCGCTCCTTTTGATATGGGGTCGCTATGCTTGAGCTCAAGCCTGCCTCTGCGCCGCGATAGATCAGCCTGCCGCGCACCAGCGGCTCGAATGGCTAATGCCCCGAAGCCTCCACCTTTTGCAGCATGCCTTTGGAAACATCCAGCTCGCGCACCATCCCCCTACGCAGAAAGCGCACCGTCACCAACTCGCGCTGTCCATCTATGCGCGATGAGACGACACGCCCTGCCCCGTAGGTTACATGGGTGACGCGCTCCCCAGGTGCATACTGCTTCTCAACCGGCTTTTCCTCCTTGGCGGGATTGAAGCGCAGACCGATCCGCACCGTGCGCTCATCCAGCTCTTCGATGGCGCGCAGTTGCAGTTCGCGTTGTCGCTCGGCGACGAGGCCTTTGTCGCCCGACCTCGCCATGGCCGCCCTATGACCTAGAAGGGATGCTGCATCTAGTGCAGGCGGTTCACCCGCCAGAGCTTCGTCACCAACCAGTGCGCCCAGAATCAGGCGTGCAGCCGCTTTGTCAAGCAACTCGTTGTGTAGACGACAGGCGCCCCACTGAATGCACGCTGGACACCCCGTTGCACAGGGACATTGGAGCACGGTGTCGCGCGCCAGGCGCAGCAATGCCTCCACACGCTGATAGGCGATCTCGGCCAGACCGATGCCTCCCTCGTACGAGTCGTACACAAACACGATGGGGGCAGCGCCCTCAGCCGGGGCGATGTCATAGTATCCATTCACATCTCGCCGATCGCACATGACGAGCAGAGGCAGCACGCCGGTGAGCAGGTGCTGCACGGCATGCAAGCCTTCAGCATAGGTGTCTGTCGTGTCCGCTCCATCTGGGGCCACGATCTGCTCGCCCAACTGGGGGGGCATCTGGATCCACATGCCCATGGTATTGAGCCGCATCCTGAGGGGATAGCTCAGATTGACGCGGCGTACGAGCTCATCCGAGCCGAGTACAAGCTCCTGATAGCTGCGCACCGTCTCCTCGATGCGAAGATCGCCCAAAGAGATCGTGAAGGGCAAGCCCCCTAGATCCACAGTGCGGGAGATCTGCGGCTCGCCCACCTCCACGTTCAGCGTGCTAAAGGCGCGCGTATAATGTGGCAGGCTCTCCCCGCGGACACGTACGGTTCTGGTCTGCCGATCCAGAAAGACGACGCGGTAATCATCCCCCGCGTGTTGATAGATGGCGCCAGGGTGGGCCTCCCGAAAGACGTTGGGCGGCTCGATGGAGCCGATCTCATTGTTCTCCTGGTCGACGATGCGATAGCTCTCATGGCCGGCGGAGCGCAGCGAGATCTGAAAGTGGATCTCGCGCCGCTCTTCCTGGGGGTAGATCAGATCATCCGCATCCTCCTGCGCTGCGGTCAGCATGCCCCGCCGGCGCAGCTCAGAGACGGTCCACTGCATCGCTGGCGACATGCGCGCCACCTCAGCCGGCGCGATGGGCAGCTCGCGGGCCGCGCACAGCAGGTGCTTGAGCAGGATGGGCTGATTCTCGAGATCGATCACGGCCAACTCGTGCGGTTGACTGAAGAACTCCTGAGGATGATTCACATAGTACTGGTCCAGGGGGTTCTGCGAAGCTACCATGAAAATCAAGGCGTCTCGACCACGCCGACCGGCCCGGCCCGCCTGCTGCCAGGTGGACATGATCGTGCCCGGGTAGGCGGCGATGATGGCTGCATCCAGATCGCCGATATCGACGCCCAGTTCCAGGGCATTGGTGGTGATCACGCACTGTAGTTCGCCGGTCTTGAGCTTGTTCTCAATCTCCTCGCGCTCGTTGGCCAGGTAGCCAGCGCGATAGGACGCTATCGACTCTCCCAGATATTGGAACTCGGCCACCTCCGGGGGTGGGGCTCCCTCTTCTTCCACACTCGGCGGCTCACCCTGTTCCCCCTGTGTCAGACTCTGCGCCAGGCGCAACATGCGTTCCGTGAGGCTCCGCGCGCGCGTAAATACGATCGTGTTATAGTTGGCACGCAAGCAATGGAGCATCAGATCGATCGATTCCTCGGCATAGGAGCGGCGTTTGTTCTGCTCTTGTGCCTCAGCCAACAAGGGCGGATTCCAGAGCACAAAGCGCTTCGGGCCACTGCCGGCGCCATCTTGACTCACCACCGAGAATTCTTTCCCGGTCAGCCCCTCAGCCAGCTCTCCCGGATTGGCCATCGTGGCTGAGCAACAGATGAACTGCGGCGAGGCGCCATAGTGAGCCGCAACGCGCAGCACCCGTCGGAAAAGGTGAGCCATGTTGGAGCCAAAGACGCCCCGGTAAGTGTGCACCTCGTCCACGACTACGAAGCGCAGATTCTGCCAGAACGCTTCCCAGTTCTGATGCCAGAGCAGAAAGCTGAGATGCACCATCTCGGGGTTGGTAAGGATGATGTTGGGCTGACGTGCCCGCAATGCGCGGCGCTGGTCGCTATTGAGCGCCCCTGTATAGCGCCCGATGCCCGCAGCCTCTGTGCCCAGAGACAGATTGAGCCGCATCAAGCCTTTGAGCTGATCGTTGACCAGGGCGTTGATGGGGTACATGTAGAGGGCCGTGGCCGAGTGGTCGCTCAGAATCGTCTCAAGCACCGGCAGGTTGTAACAGAGCGTCTTGCCGCTCGATGTAGCCGTCACGACGACCACATGCTCGCCCTGGCGCACCCGCTCGAGCGCCTCACTCTGATGGGAATAGAGCTGGGTGATGCCTATCTCTGCTAGGGCGCTCTGTAGAGCCGCGGGAAGGGGCGGTGAAGGCTCACCATAGCGAGCACCGCGAGCGGCCAGTCGCTCTACGTGCACGATCTGGTCGCATGGCTCCGATCCGCTGCTCGACGTGCCGGCTTTTGGGCACATCTGCCGGGCGATCTGCTCCAGAAGATCATCGGCGGAAAGCATCTGGGATTCCACCTTCGGCTCCTCAGATCAAGCGAGGCTGCGTGCAGGGCAGCCCATCGCCATCGCGCGACTGGGCACGAACATCTGCATTGGCTCTCGTCGAGGGCCAGACAGAACCGAGGCGATTATACACGATGGCCCCACGCTCGGAAAGCCCATGGTGCCCATTGAGGCAGCCACGCCGCCTGACCCAGTCTCCTCAGGTGTGACAGTCTGGGTTGATCATGCTATAATCCTCAGACCTGTACGCATCCAGTCTCTGTGAGGAGTGATCAGGGATGACTCTGCCCGCCAATCTCGATGTGTATATCTCAGCAGCCATGTTTGTGCTCGGGGCCTACTTTATCGCCCTTTACGTGGGGCTGATCGTCTGGACCTTTCGGGACATACACGGGCGAACCCGAGATGTATTGGGCCAGATCATGGCCACCTTGCTCGTCGCGGTTTTTACCCTGCCTGGATTGGTCATCTATCTGCTGCTGAGGCCCCATGAAACCCTGTCGCAGCAGTATGAGCGCACGTTGGCCGAGGAGGCGCTGCTCCAGGATCTCGACCAGCGCCATGTCTGCCCGAACTGTCAGCTCCAGATCGAGCCGGATTTCGTGGTCTGTCCGCATTGCCACCAGCAGTTGCGCTTGCGTTGTGTGGGCTGCAAGCGCTTGCTCCATCTCGAATGGGATGTCTGCCCCTATTGCGGACTCTACCGCGATCAAGATCAAGCCGGCGAGATCGAGGGCGATGCGCAAGGGGAACGGGAGGCACAACCCATCATCGAGGCTGGGGACGCCCGGCCTCCGGCCGACCGGGATGAGCCGGATCTGGTCGTGATCGCCCCAGACCAGATGAGCTCAGAGCCTTTCGCGGACTCTGAGACCACGCCCGAGTAGGTCAGCCAACCTCTCGCCGGGGGCCGCGCAGCTACAGCTCGGCCAGCTTGCACTCAGGAAGGACTCGAGGCGGTCTCAACCTTGGGCCAGGTCCCCAGCGCTCTCATAAGCTCGGTGAGCCTGTCCAGGTCCTGCTCTTCGATCAGGCAACGTGTGGGAGAGAGCATCTCACCCAAGAGGGCCTGGATTTCGCGCTGATCCTTGAGCTGTTGCATGATCTGTTCGTCGGCGACCTCTAGCACCAGCGTGCGCTTGATCGTCACCTGGCCCATGTGGCCGCCCCAGGCGAGCAGGATTCTTTCGACGCTTGGGGGCACCTGATCTTGCGCGATGCGCCCCAGGAACCGCAGGATCTGGTCGTTGGTGATTCCCGCATTGTAGGCTCTCAAGATCGACTCTTCCCTGATCTGATAGACCACCTGTGCGCCCTGGGCCTGCCAATCGGCAAAACGCTCCAACTGGTAGCGCTCGTAGAGACTGTCCGTGGGCGAGATGCGCACTGTCAGATCGGCGTCGATTTCAGCCGCCGCTACTGGCCGCTCATCCATCTCGACAGCCGCGCCCTCGCCCCCAGCCAACAGACGAGCGCCTTGCTCTCCGATACGAAAGGCGCCTGGGCGAATGGCCCCGGCCTCAAAGCCAAGCTCCACCACACCCAGCCAGTGCAGCGCAGAGGCGAACATGTGGCGCAGCACCGCGGCCTCGATGCCATCCCACGACTCGAAACCGGTGAGGTACTGCCCGGTCTGCGCATCGCGAATGTACCAGCTATCAAAATCCCCATCAGGACGCATCCAATCGGGCTGATGCTCTTTGAAGAAGCGTATCAGATCCTGCAGATCGAACCACCGTTCCGAGGGATACACGCTCAGCGCAGCCAGCACATTGCGGCGGGCCTCGACCGGGTTGTTCTTCCAGCCGGTCTCCTCACAATGGAGCCAAGGCACCAAACGGAGCTCATCCCATTGGGGATCGTCACGCCAGGCCAGAAACAGGGTCCGCATGCGCTGAGCATCCGTCAGGCGTAGCCACTCGCGCGCCTTCAGGCTCGTCTGCACCATACCCTGATCTTGCTGCACGAGATGCAGGCGCTGCAGCAGCCGCCAAAGCAGCCCCAGACGCTCCTCGCAGTCTTCGCCTTGCAGGCGTGGGTCGAGTCGCAGGTCAGCGAAAAAGGCGGGTGCCCGACCGGGAGGAACCAATCCCGTGGGAAAGGGCATGTGTGCCGAGCGGACGCGCACCAGGACCAGAAAGAGGTCCTCCATCAGAGCCAAGCCATCGCGCCGGACTGTGTTCGGTGGCTCGATGGCCCTGGCCTGTGCGATGGGGCTTTCCGCGGCCAGAGGGGGGAGCTCGCTCCGTAGAGGATCCGGGACGATATAGAGCTCGCCATAGTACTCGCCCACAGCGCCGTAGACCCGGTAGAGCAAGCCTCGGTAGTATAGCTCCTCCAGGGCGTTCTCGGGCGCCAGCCAGGGCTGCTCCCTCTCGAGCCGCGCGGGGCCGTAGCGTCGGATGGCCCCGAACCGCAAGGCCAGCCGATGGGTGGGAACCGCCCCAGACGCTTGCACGATGGCCGCCAGCGCCTCCCGAGCCCCTGGCGAAAGACGATCCAGCACGCGCCCAATGGCGCTGGACGTCAGCATGCGCTCCGCAAGGTCATGGGCCTGCTCGCGCGGTTCGCCCTCGATCAGAGGGAGCTGCCAGCCCTGAGCGATCACCTGCAAGAGGAGAGGTGGGTAGTCATCAAGACAGCGATATAGATCCTTCATCTCTCTCACCGAGGTAAGTATAGAGCGAGGCCGTGGAACCGCCAAGCGCGGAGAGCGAGAGCAAGGCCAACGTGCGCCCTGACGCGCCCGTTCCTCCCGCTCACGCGGCGGGCCAGAGAGAATGCATCCCAATTGACCTGGCAGTGCTCTGAGTCTATACTTGACATAGTGAGAGGGACTATGAGATAGAGAAAGGCGCGCTCCATATGACCCGAATCTATGTCGGCACGTGCAGCTGGGCGGACCACACGAACTTTTATCCGGAGGGGCTGCCCTCGAATCAGCAGATTTCCTACTATGCCCAGCACTTTCCCATCGTGGAGATCAACTCAACCTACTATCATATGATGCCCACCCGCAACTTTGAGCTTTGGGCCGAGCGCACGCCGCCGGATTTTCGCTTTGACGTCAAGCCTTACAAGCAACTGACCTGGCACGATCGCAAGCAGCCGCCCGACGACGAGATCACCCAGGCCTTTAGCGCCACGCTCGATCCTCTGCGTGCGGCGGGCAAGTTGGCCGCGGTCCATTTCCAGTTTCCGCCCTGGTTCACGTATCGAGACAGCAACCTGGACTATATCATGCACGTTCGTGACCTGTTTGGCGCGGATCGTCTGGGCGTCGAGTTCCGACATCGCAGTTGGCTTGAGGGCGACCACGTACCGACGCTCCTGGCGCAACTCGCCGCGCACCACGTCAGCCTCACGGTGGTCGACGAGCCCCAACTGGGCAGCGGCAGCGTGCCGACCCTGTTGGAGGTGACCGATCCCGCACTGGTCATCGTCCGTTTCCATGGGCGCAACTACAAGAAATGGTATGCGCGCGTGCAGCGCACAGCCGAGCGGTTCGATTACCTCTATTCCACTGAGGAACTGGCCGAATGGGTGCCGAATGTGCGTACGCTCGCCGAGAACGCCCAAGAGGTGCATCTGCTGTTCAATAACAACGCCCAAGACTATGCCGTGCGCAATGGGCGTCAACTGCGCATGTTGCTGCGTGACTCGCTGAGCGGGGCCGAGATCGTCTCCTCACCAGAGGAGAGCGGAGCAAACTAGAGGATCTGATCTCCCGATTGCCGGCGCCCCTGATGCCTCTCATGGGCTGCTAACCATGAGAGACGTCAGGGGCGTGCAGACTCTGCTCAGGTCGCCGTGAGCGCCAAGCGATAGGCTGGCGCGTCCTAGTCGTCCAGAAGGCCCTCGGTGAGCCCCACGGGCAGCGGGCTTGGCCGCTGGAAGCTGCTCGTGACGTCATAGTACTGGCCCTGAGCCGAGCTCTCGAGAAAGGCCTGCATCAACTCCAGCACGTGATAGGCTTGCTGGCCGGTGGCGCGATGCGGGCGCCCTGACGCGAGCGCGTGGGCCAGGTCCGCCACGCCGATGCCCCACATGGTCCGGCCGTCGGTGTGCGGGTGACTCAGGGGTAGCTCGGTCCATTCGCGCTGGCCAGCCGGAGCGATGCGCACCGGGCCGCCTAAGGTATTCGGATCGGGCACGCTCAACGTCGCCTCGGTGCCATAGATCTCGATGCGCGGCAGCGAAGCATGCCACGTGGCAAAGGTGGTGATGATCGTGCCGATGGCGCCGCTGGCAAAGAGCAACGTACCGGTCACGTGATCGGGCGTCTCGACCTGGATCTTTTCCCCATAATGAGGCTGGCTGGTGATGGTGCGCTCTGGAATCTGGATGCCAGCCGTGCCACATACGCGCGTCACCGGCCCCAACAACGTGGTCAGGGCCGTGAGATAGTAGGGCCCCATGTCGAACATCGGCCCGGCGCCGACCTTGTAATAGTACGCCGGATCGGGATGCCAACTCTCATGGCCGTGACTCATCATAAAGGCCGCAGCCGCCACAGGCGCGCCGATAGCGCCCTCATCGATCAACTTGCGACAGGTCTGCAGGCCACCCCCCAAGAAGGTGCCAGGAGCAGAGCCCACACGCACGCCCCGCTCTCGCGCGGCCTCCAGGATTCTCCGCCCCTGGTCTCGGGTCACTGCCAGAGGCTTCTCGGTGAACACATGTTTACCCGCTTCGATAGCCGCCAGACTCACGGCCATGTGGGCTTGGGGTGTGGTCAGGTTGACGACGATCTGGATCTCCGGATCGGCAAGCAGTTCGTCCACAGAGCAGGCTCTCGGCACGCCGAATTCCGCCGCACGTGCCTCCGCGCGCGACATGTCGATGTCGGCGCAGGCCACCGCGCGCAGCACACCGAACACCTGTGCGCTGGTCAGGTACTTGCCGCTGATGTTGCCACACCCTACGATCCCGATCGGGACGGTTTTCATCTTGACTGCCTCCCACATAGTGTCGCTCGGAGGAGCATCTCCGCTCGCTGAGCT
>JAFGLK010000262.1 GCA_016928125.1 Anaerolineae bacterium | reverse complement strand
CTGTTTCGGGCGCCAAGGCCCAGCCGAGAGCCTGGCGCAGGCGGGGCTCGCGACACCAGAGCAGGCCAAAGCCCCGCACCGGCTGGAGTCGGTCCGCGGGCGGGGTCACCTCGCAACTGAGCTCGGGCATGCCTTCGCGCCAGGCATCGCCAAAGGTCAGTAAAGTCCCGTCGTCCAACAGGGCATAGATCGTCCCCTCGCCGGCGCCGCGCCAGGACATCCAACCGCCCTCAAAGGCCTGGGCGGCCCAGGCCGTCTCTTGCGCCTCGCCGTAGGGGCAACCGAGCGCCGTCGCTCCCCCGACCTGCGCCCAGGCGCTCTCGAAGGCCTGATCCACGCCAAGGTCACAGGCGACTGTCGGGGCTGGCGGCGCGGCGGTGGCGCGCGAGGTGACCGTCGGATAGGGCGTCACCGTGGGCAGAGCCTGGGCGCCCATCGGCGCCGGCAGGGTCACGTCCGCAACCACGATGAGCTCGCCTGATGTGTTGCTGGCCACATAAACCAAGCCGTTGCGCGGGTCAATCGCCAGGGCATCGGCAGGCGCCGAGAGATCAAGCTCGGCTACCACGGACAGGCTACGGGTGTCGTAGACGCTCAGGCGAGCCGTCGGCTCGTCGGGGGAGCCGCCCCGCTCGGCCAGCGCCAGCCAGAGGTGATGCGTGGCGGGATTCAACCCCAGCAGAACGGGTCTACCCGACAGGCGCAGGTCGTAGAGCCTCTGACCGTCTTCGGCCTGATCCACCTGCAGGCCGCCCGTGTCCATGCGCACCCAGATGGTGTAGAAACGATCCAGCTCCTCATCATAGAGGGCATCCACTACGCTGAGGCGCCCCCATGTGGGCCAATCCTCGCCATCCAGCGGGCGCACCACATAGCCGCCGTTCGACCCGGGAATGCCATTGAACACCACCCCATAGGCGCGCCCGCGGCGGGTATCCAGGATCACCTTCGTCGGGGCTTCGAGGGTGCCCATGCCACTCTGTACGCTGACGGTACGAACGCGTTCGAGGCTCAGGTCGAGCAGGGTGCCCCCGGCATAGAGGCTCTCCGCCAGTTCATCGACCAGCAGGCCTGCGGATCCCGCGCCCACCTCGGCGCGCGCCAACAGGTCGCCGCGTAGATCAAAGAGCATGAGCTCGCCCGCAGCCCGGCTCATCACCACAACCTGGCCCTGGCGCGGGAGCACGGCAAGCTCGCCCGGGAAGGGGCCAGCGGCCCAGGCGGCCACCCGCTGATTGCCGTCGTAGGCCCAGACCTCATCGCTGCTGCCCGATGCCACATACAAACGGTCGGTGAGGGGGTCGACGGCCAGGGCGTTGACCTGCACGGCCAGGGGCAGGGTCGCCAGAGGTTCCAGCGTCTCGGCATCCAGGATCGCCACGCTATCGGCCCGATGGCTGGCCACATACAGCCGCTCCCCTGCCGCATCGAGGAGCGCGTGGCGCGGGCCATAGCCCACCGTGCGGCTGCCCAACACCGCAAGGTTGCGGCTATCTAGCATGGTGACCCGGTTCGGCAGGTCGGACAGGAGATAGACGCGGCCGCCATCAGGGCTGATCACGATCCTGACGCTATCGGAGGGGACAGGCACGCGGGCGCTGAGCTGGAGGGTGCGGGCGTCGAGAACACGGAGCAGAGACGTCCCCGCCCCGGTGTCATAGCCGACCAGGTAGAGCTCCTGGCCATTGGGCGAGAGCGCCAGCGCACTCAGCCCGGGGAGATCAAGTACGTCCTCCACGCGCCGCGTCGCGACATTCACTACATAGAGGGTCGAGTACGAACTCGCGTAGACCAGAGTCGCATCCGGGGCCACGGCCATCTCGCTGATCAGCTCAGCCTGAGGCAAGGGCGCCTCGCCCAGGGCGGCGCCCGTCTCGGCCGAAAGGATCGCGATAGCCTGGCCAAAGCCCGGGCCGATCCAGAGCTCCTTGCCCACCAGCGCCATCGCCGCTGGCTCGCCGTCGAGCGGCCACGTGGCGCTGACGCGTTCACCTTCGATCACCGACAGGGTCCGATCCCTCTCATTGGCCACATACACGCGTCGCAGCGCCTCGTTAGCGACCACGGCGGCCGGCGCGCGGCCCACCGGCAACGTCTGAACCACGCGTCCATCGACGACAAGAGCTACGCGATCGTCGGCCCGACTGGCAACATAGATCTGTTCACCCAGACGCGCAAGGCCGCTCAGTTCGCGGGCCGGCTCCAGAGGCGCCGTCAGCGGTAGGCGCGCCACAATCGCCGGCGCGTCCTGGGCTTTCGGGGGCGCGCCGGGGCTGGGCGATGGCCGTGCTCCGGGGGCAGGCTGCGCGGTCGCGGGAAGCCGGGTGGCGACAGAGGTTGCCGTCGCCTCGCGGGCGGGCGGGCTAGGCAGAAAGCTGGGCGTGGGCGCGTCGCCGGACGACTCTTGGGTAATCGAAGGCGACGGGAAGGCGGACAGGGGCGTCGGCGTGGCCACGCGCTGGCAGGCCGCGCCGATGGCCAGCCAGCCCGCCAGGGCCAAAGCCAACGCCCACGCGCGGGCGACGGAGCGCGAGGCGGGCCTCCTAGCGCGGCTCATCGAGCCCTTCCAGTTGCTCAGAGATGGCCTGCAGCCTGGCCACGGTGCCCCGCGTGATGGGGTGGGCCGGCAAAAAGGGGCAGCCCTGATCCGCGCGCGTCGAGATCTCGAACGAGCCGATGCGGCGCGCAAGCTCGACGATCTCGGTCTTGTCCAGGCCAAT
>JAFGLK010000261.1 GCA_016928125.1 Anaerolineae bacterium | reverse complement strand
TCATCAGCGGCGCGACCGCCGGCGACCCTGAGGATTCAAGCGCCATCTGCACCGCCCGACCCAGGCCGGCATGCACGCCCTGGAGCGCCACGATGAGATAGGAGAGGAGCAGGCCGATGTCGTTATCGTTCTCGTCCAAGGAGAGCCAGGCCACGGGCCGATCCACCGTCTGCAGCCACTGGGCCACCAGCGTGGTCTTGCCATAGCCGGCGGGCGCGCACACCAGGGTCAGCGGGCGCCCGAGGGCCAGGCCCTGGTTCAGCCGCTCGATCAGGCGCGGACGCGGCACCCAGTCGGGGCGCGGCGAGGGGATGTGCAGTTTCGTGCGCAAAAGCGGGGAGGCCATCGCATGCGCGCTCCTGGCAGGAGGGCGAACAACCGTCTTGCCCACATTCTACACATTCTGAGAGCGAGCTCAACCGGCGGGGCGCAGATTCGAACCGCAGGCGAAGAAACGAGCCACGCACCGGCAAGGTGCGTGGCACCCAGACTCGAACGTACGGGGAGACCTACACGGATCTGGATCAGTCGCATAGCTCCGCGGAGTGGGTGGCGTGCATCTTCGGATCCATCCATAGCCAGAGCGCCGTGCGCCCTATCCGCACGCACCACATCGGCTTGATCGGCTGGAGGTTTCGAGTAGGGTACAGAGAAGTGTGACAGGGCACCCTTGACCCACGCTTTTCATAGACACAGGAGGTGCGAGATGAGCATCCATATCGGAGCCGAGCCCGGACAGGTCGCCTCGACGGTGCTCCTGCCTGGAGACCCTCTGCGCGCCCGGTTCATCGCCGACACGCTGCTCGAGGATGCATTCTGCTTTAACCAAGTGCGCGGCATGTTGGGCTACACGGGCCGCTATGGTGGCAAGACCGTCTCGGCGATGGGCTCCGGCATGGGCATCCCTACGCTCTCGATCTATGTGAACGAGTTGATCGCCGAGTACAATGTGAGAACGCTCATCCGCGTGGGGACGTGCGGCGCTCTCCAGCCCGATTTGGAGATCGGCGACATCGTGCTCGTCATGTCCTCCTCCACCGACTCGCAGGTCAACCGCTTGCGTTTCGGCGGCCTGGACTATGCACCCGCCGCGAGCTTTGATCTGCTCCTCAAGGCCTACCAGGCCGCCCAAGCCCACGGGATACAGGTGCACGTGGGCGGCAACTTTTCCAGTGACACCTTCTACGGCGATGATCCCGACTGGTGGAGAGTCTGGGCCGACCATGGCGTGCTGACCGTCGAGATGGAGTCGGCCGGGCTCTACACGCTGGCGGCCAAGTACAGAGTCCGGGCGCTCTCGATCCTAACGGTCAGCGACAGCCTGGTGACGGGGGCGCAGGCCACAGCGGAGCAGCGCGAGCGTGGCTTTCCGCGTATGGCCGAGCTGGCGCTCGAGATCGCGGACTGATCGGTTCGAAGCGGGCTTTTTCAGCCGCGCCCGCTCCTATGCTTGCGCCAGGCCGCCGACCGCCGCACGCAGCCGTTCCGGGCGGCAGGCTGCCAGGGCCGCGTCCAGGTTGAGCGAGCGCTGCAGCACCAGGCGCAATTCGGCCGCATAGCGCGCCCACCAGCCCTCGGGCCAGGGCGCCACCTCCGGCCCGCTCGGAGCCGTCTCCAGGCGGGCGGCCTCGCTCAGGATGGCGCCGCGCAGCGCCGCGGCGCGCTCGACGGAGAGTGCCTGTCGGGCGCCCCAGGCCGTCAGTTGCGCCTCAAGCCCCGGCAGCGTGCCCTCGTTGCCTCGCTGAGCCTCGTGTTCAGTGCTGATCATGAACGAGAGCCTCCTCCTCGACATAAGCAGCCTCGCCGTGTAATCGGCCGTCGCCGAGCATCTCGGCCAGGCGCTGGCGCGCCTCAGCCAGCCGATAGCGCACCGTGCCTGCCGGACAGCCCAGCGCCTCGCCGATCTCAGCGCTGGTCAGGCCGCCCGCATAGCGCATGGCCAGCACGGCGCGCAGCTCCTCCGGCAGATGCGCGATGGCCGCCTCCAGGTCCAGCGCCTGGGCCGAGGGCAGACCCGACTCGGGCGCCGCTGACATGTCGAGCGGCCCGACCTCAGGCCGGGCCGCTCGACGCCGATAGTGATCGGTGAGCAAGTTGCGGGCTACCCGATAGAGCCAGTAGCGCTGCCGCTCCTCGGGGATGGCCTGCACATCGGCCAGCCGTTGCCAGGCCCGCAGAAAGGCCTCCTGAAGCAGCTCATCTGCCACGGCTGGGTCGCCCGTGCGCCCCAAAAAGAAGGCGTGCACCCCGCGGGCATGCTCGGCATAAAGCCGATCAAAGAGCGCGGCTACTCCTTCTCGCCCCACGGGCTCTCCTCTGGGGCCTCCTTCGCGGCGCTCTCCTCCGAGGCGCGGATCTGGCCATTGTTCTGCACGGCCAGCACCTGCAGCGTGGGGAGTAGCGCCTTGGGGGCGGTGATGCGCCCGTTAAGGATGATCATGGGCACCTTGGCGCGCAGCAGCTCTCGCGTCACGTCCTCCTCGATGGTGATCGAACCATTCACAATCCAGGGGGCCGGCTCGGGCAGCAGCTCGAGGAACTCGGCCCCGACGCTCTCCTTGCCGTTGAAAAAGCGCGGCGCGCCTGCATCCGCGGGCAGGTAGAGGATCTGCCCGGTCAGATTGCCCAGCTTGGGGCTGATCAGCGCCTCGCTGCCCTCCGGCAGGATCAACATCCCCGTGATGCGAAGCTCCTTGAAGCCGATCGCCTCCAGCGGCGGCATCACCACCACCGTGCCCGTGATCGACAAGGTCGTGTCGGGCTCGCCCGCCGCGAGGTAGGCCCCGGTCAGGCGCGTGTTGCCGGTCAGTTCCTTGGTGGGCCCGGGCTTGCCGTGCGTCCGCTCCACCACGCCCACCTTGTGCATCGGCAGCCGGACCACGTACGGGTACAGCTCATCGCGCACCCGCACCACGCCCACATTCTCGATCCCCTTGATCTCCGCCAGATCCTCCGGGCTCTCGGCCCAGGTCAGGTCCAGGATGCCCATGTTGCGGATGATCCCGCTCCGCTCCTGCTCTTCGTTCTTCTCTGTCACCGTGTGCCTCCTGTCATGTTGCTCCCTGGGGCGATCTCATCGCCCCGATCTCTAGGTCCTTCATACAACAAGACGCACGACGGCGACCAAGTGTTGGCGGAATTTGCCTGTAGCGGTCGGGCTGTGCTATGGCGCCACCACGATCCCCACGCCCACCATGCCCGCTCCCGAGTGCACCGAGAGCCCCGGTGTCACCTCGGCGAAGAGGATCTCGTCGGGGCAGGGCATGGCGGCGCGCAACTGCTCGGCGAACTCTTGCGCCAGGTCGGGGGCCGCCACGTGCACCACGGCCATACGCTCAGGGCAGCGCCCACCGACTGCCTGTCCGCTCAGCTCCACCACCCGTGCCCAGGCGCGCCTGCGGGTGCGCACCTTCTCGAGCATGTCCAGCTTGCCGTCGCGGATGGTGAGAATCGGTTTGATGCTGAGCAGGCTGGCCATGCCCGCCGCCAGATAGCCTACCCGGCCGCTCATCGCTAAGTACTTGAGCGTGGCCAAGGCGGCGAAAAAGCGCACCCGCTCGCCCACCGAGCGCGCCGCGGCCAGCACGTCCTCCTTGTTGGCGCCCGCTTCGGCGGCCTCGGCGGCGGCCAGCGCCATGAAGCCCTGGCCCATGGAAAGGGAGCGCGTGTCCACCACGCTGATGTCGCGCTCGGGTAGGGTTTCGCGCGCCACCAGGGCCGCGTTGTAGGTGGCGCTCACCTCGCTGCTGATGCACAGGCACACCACCGCCTCGGCGCCGGCCGCAAAGGCGGCCTGATAGGCCGCGACGAACTCGCCCGGTGGCGGTGCGGCGGTGGTGGGCAGCTTGCCCTCGCGATCGATGCGCTCAAAGAGCCGGGCGTCGTCTATGTCGATGCCGGTGCGCAGCACCTCGGTGGCCGCCCCGTCGCCGCCGAATTGGATCGTGATCGGCACCTGTCGAATGCCGTGGCGCACGGCGACGTCCGCTGGCAAGCTGGAATCGGTGTCGGTGATGATGGCGATGGCTGGCATGCTCCCTCCTCGTCCTGTGGCGTGCTGGGCTACGGCGGCAGTGTAGCGCAGCCTGGCCCGCATCGCAAATGCTAACGAGTCGAGACCGGGCAGATCAACACTGCTGTATTGGTTTTGCGCAAAATGGAATCTCGTCTCACTCCCTTGATAGGCGATTCCTCTGGAATCCGTACCATGTGGGCATGGCAAGGGGAGAGTTACATCTCAGCATATGCCCCCATCCCCGCGTCAATCCCCTTCCCGCGACCTATCCGAGATTGGCCCTGGGCTTCAGGCATAAAGCACCGGTCCAGCGGACGGCGTACCGCCGCCGCTGAACCGGTTGCTGCCCAAGCTTTTCTTGCCGCCCTGTCAGATGCCCTCGAAGCCGTCTGTGCTGCGATCAGGCAAGGTCGAAGCGGTCAAGATTCATGACCCTGTTCCACGCCGCGACAAAGTCGTGCAGGAACTTTTCCTGGGAGTCCTCACATGCGTAGACCTCCGCGACGGCCCGCAGTTGGGAGTTCGAACCGAAGATGAGATCGACACGGGTGCCGGTCCACTTGAGTTCGCCCGTTGCGCGGTCACGACCTTCGAACACGTCACCGTCTTCTGAGGTTGCCTTCCACGCCGTGCTCATGTCGAGCAGATGCACGAAAAAGTCATTGCTGAGCGTCTCCGGCCGCTTGGTGAAGACGCCGTGCTGCGACTGCCCGTAGTTGGCATTCAAGACGCGCATCCCGCCCACGAGAACCGTCATCTCTGGAGCGGTCAGCGTCAGCAGTTGCGCACGATCAACCAGTAGTTCCTCTGCCGTTACGGCGTATTTGGTTTTGAGATAGTTGCGGAATCCGTCTGCAGCCGGTTCGAGCACCGTGAAGGACTCCACATCGGTTTGCTCTTGCGAAGCATCCGTGCGCCCCGGCGTGAAGGGAACCTGCACGTCGTACCCGGCCTTCTTCGCCGCCTGTTCGACCGCTGCGCAACCGCCCAGAACGATCAGGTCGGCGAGCGACACCTTCTTGCCGCCGGACTGCGCGTCGTTGAACGCCTTCTGGATGCCCTCGAGCGTTTCGAGCACCTTGGCCAGTTTCTCAGGTTGGTTGACTTCCCAATCCTTCTGCGGGGCAAGACGAATGCGCGCCCCGTTCGCCCCGCCGCGCTTGTCAGAGCCACGGAATGTGGACGCCGAGGCCCAGGCGGTCGAGACCAGTTGCGAGATCGACAGGCCCGAGGCCAGGATCTTGGCTTTGAGGTCTGCGATGTCCTGCGCGTCGATCAGCTCGTGATCGACTGCGGGCACCGGGTCTTGCCAGATTAGTTCCTCCGCCGGGACCTCAGGACCGAGATAGCGCGAGCGGGGGCCCATATCGCGGTGGGTCAGCTTGAACCAGGCCCGGGCGAAGGCGTCTGCGAATTCCTCGGGGTTCTGCTGGTAGCGCCGCGCGATCGGCTCGAAGATCGGGTCGTAGCGAAGGGAGAGGTCCGCCGTGGTCATCATCGGCCGATGCTTCTTCGATGCGTCGTGGGCGTCAACCACCATGTCCTCTTCGGCCACGTCCTTGGCCAGCCACTGATGCGCGCCGGCCGGGCTCTTGACCAGCTCCCACTCGTATTTGAAC
>JAFGLK010000260.1 GCA_016928125.1 Anaerolineae bacterium | reverse complement strand
TGTAGAGGCAGGCGATCAACTCAAACGCCTCACGCCGCGTGATGCGTCCTGCGGCCAGATCGGCCGCGTAGAAGGGGAAAAGAGTCTGGTCCATGCGGCCGGGCGCCGTCAGATAGTGCTTCTCGCCGAACCAGAGGGCGATCTGCATGAGGAACATGAGCTGGATGGCTTGGTGAAAGGTGGTCGGCGGGTGCGTGGCGACCTGCCGGCAGATGTCCGCCAGCTCCAGCCACGCGCCGCTGTGCTCGGGATCGCGCAGAGATATCTCTTCGCAGGCCCGGCCTACGCGCTGCACGTAGGCGATCGTGGCTTGAATAGCGATCTCGCAGGCGCCATAGAAGGCGCGTTGCGAGCCAGCGGCATGCGCCCGGCGTGATCGTATCTCGTCGCGCAGACCGCCCAGCCCGACGCGAAAGAGCTTCTCATAGTCGGGATGGAAATGGCCGGCGTCACCGCCAGGGAAGGGCGGCATGCTGGCCAGGATGGTCTCCGCCTCCTCGAGGCGAGCCCGGTCCGCGGGTGTGAGGGCCCGCAAATGAGGCTTGCCCACGAGGCGTTCCCCCGGCTCGAGCTCCAGAGGCATGCTCTCGAGCCGCTCGGCGCACAGTCGGGCGCGCCAGACAAGCCAGTTCTCATCCTGGGTATGGGTGGACCAGGCGCGCGCCTCGGCGAGCGTGAGCTCAGGGCTGGTCAAAGCCTGGGTGCCATATTCCGCATGCAGGGCCAGGGCCCTGTCGCGAAGGGCCTGGATCTCGTCTGGGAGCGCGACCGTGAACGGCTCATCCCAGCCAGGCATGACCAGATGCTCAGCCGAATGGGCCTGCTCGATACGTAGCGCCATCTCTTGCCTCCCTATGAGGGATCTGCTCATCGCCGGTCTGGCGGCACCTGTTCTCATCATGCACCAGAGTCGTCCATTGCGCAAGATGCGCAAAGCAAGGTTGTTCAGTCGGGCTTGGGTATAGCGGATGAAGCGAGTAAAATGCCGCCAACCATTCTGCCAGTGGCCTGGTCTTGCGCTGATATTCCTCAGCCATGGCAGAAGGAAAAGGAGGCAGGCTATGCGGATTACCAAGCTTGAGACGCTTTGTCTCTCCAGGATGCACGAGCCGGAGCGCCAGTGGATCACCGCGCGCTACCGCACGGTCAAGGCCGACTGCGCCATCGTGGTGGTGCACACCGATGCCGGCCTGCAGGGCATTGGCGAGGCCAGCGCCTATGGTGGGCCCCTTCTGATTCGCGCGTGGGTCGACTGGCTGGCGCCTGAGCTGGTCGGCCGGGATCCCCAAGACGAGAGCATCGTGCCGCACCCCAATGGCCTCTCGCGCTCACACGATGCTGCCATCGCCGGCATCGACTGCGCGCTATGGGATCTGCGGGGCAAGATCGCCGGTCTGCGCACGAGCGAACTGCTCAGGGCGGATGCTCTGGATCGGGTGCGGATCTATGCTTCGAGCGGATGTCGCTACGACTGGCGCCATCGTCCTGAGCAACTGATCGACGAGGCA
Source organism: Anaerolineae bacterium (assembly GCA_016928125.1). The sequence goes on along the minus strand of JAFGLK010000260.1, from coordinate 5,400 downwards.
CTCGAGTATGTTGACATGGGCCTCACCGCCATGAAGTTTCGTTTGGGCACCGACTGGACCTGGGATGGGGTCACAGTGGACCGATTTCTGGGCCTGGTGCGCGAACTCACGCAGGCTATGGCCGGGCGCATGGAGTTGATGCTGGATGGCAACCAGAGGCTAGATGAGAGCCAGGCCATGGCAATCGCGCAGGAGCTGGATCGGCTGGGCTTTGCCTGGTTCGAGGAGCCGATTCCGCGCGATCAGATCGATGGCTATGTGCGGCTCTGTGCGGCGGTTGAGATGCCCATCACGGGCGGCGAGGGCTTTACCACGCTGGAGCAGTTCAGACCCTATCTGGAACAGAGGGCGTATGACATCGTCCAGCCCGATGCCGGCATCTGCGGCATCACTGAGTGCATGCGCATCGCGCAGATGGCCCAGCGTTACGACGTCAACCTCTGCCCGCATAGCTGGCATAACGGGCTGATGGCCATGGCCAACGGTCATCTGGTCGCGGCGCTGCCTCACCCGCGCGTCCTCGAGCTATGCATGATCCAGGGGCCCCTGCAGTGGGATATCCTGGCCGCCAAGCCGGCGATCGAGAACGGGTGGCTGGCGTTGACGGACAAGCCCGGCCTCGGCGTTGCGTTGGCGGAGAGGCTGGAAGAGCGCTTTCCGTACATCGAGGGCTCCTACGCCCTGCAGGTGCAGCGCTAGAACGCACAAAGTTGCGTCGCTTTCGGCGGGGTTCCCTTCCCGAAAGCGACGCACGCCATACATGCGATCAGGCGAGACGTGGACACCGCGCACGAGGCTCAGGCTTCTTCCCCCTCCTCCTGCTCGGCATCCAGCCCTAGCTCGGATACCAGCTCTGGCGCACTGGTGTACCACGTCTCCTCCGACGGGCACAGGACGAGTTGCTTGCTGCGTGGTTGGTTGAGCTGATAGGCCGTGACTCGGTTTTCTACCTCGACGGCCAAGAGCCTGGCCAGAGCGGGACTACGATGCTCGGGATGGATGAGACAGAGTAGATCGAGATAGGCTTGTTCGTCGCGTGTCCACTCGGGGCCAACCACGGCGAACGCGATCACCCGCTCGCCGTCATCCACTGCGATCAGGGCCTCGCGCCAGGTCTGCTCCAGGGACGGGAGATAGGCCGCTTCGAGAACCTCTCTGTCCAGAGGCAGCTCGATCTCATCATGATGTTGCTGCACGACGCCGATCAACTCCGCCACAGCTGCCAGGTCAGAGGTCATACAAGGTCGCACCGTGATATGCTCGACCTCCTCGAGCCCCTCGAGGTTCTGTTCATCCATCGCGCGGACCCAGGCAAACTTGCGCCTCAGGGCCGTGGGGTAGTAGCGCCCCAGCGCGTCATAGTCGACCTGCTTGCCCCATTCATAATAGACACGTGGATCGATATAAGACTTGAGGCTCGTATTCAGGTTGAGGGTGCGCTTCTTGCTTGCGATCAGGCGTTGAGCCTTGACCTTTCCCAGAGCGATCTCGGCACGTTCGCGACGGCCCATGGCTGCGTCAACGCGCGCCTTGGCGCGCTCGATGCGTTTCCGATAACGCTCGCGCGTCTTCTGCTGGCTTGCGGGCGTCTTGGCCGCTGCCACCTTCTCGCGCGCCTCCTGCCTCAACTGCGACAGCTTCTCTCGGCACTCGCGCACCTGGGTGCGATAGCGCTCGCGTCGCTCTACCGCCTTCTCCTCTCGGATCTTGTATTTTTCCAGGGCATTCTGCCAGTTGCCTTGATACTGCTTGGTGTGGTTGCACAGGATCGCCGCCTCGGTGTTCGCTAGGCTGGCGGCTCGCCACTTGACGTACTCGGGATCCTCGGGGCTGGTCTTTGATTCCTCCAGGCTGTCGCTCACAGCCCTGGTGGCGTGGTAGGTGCGGAACATCTTGGCGCTCAGGCCGGGCACGATGGCCGACAGGAAGGAGTTGACATCCCGGCTGGTCACATCCGGGAAGAGCTGAGGCAAGTCCCGCGTCGGATGGCCCCGGTCATCACCATTCGACGAGCGGGAGGGCCGCGCGTTGTCCATCAGGTCCCGCAAGCTGTCCAGCACCACCTGCGGAGGATTGAGGGTCTTGTGCCACTCGACAGAATCCTTGCCCAGGAACCTGAACTCCACCGTGCCCTCGTCATCGATCCGCAGATGCTCGGGGCGCAGGGTGGTAGCGCCGACGGTATCCGCCTCGTCGGGATCCTTTTCGTCGCCAACGCGCAGACAGAGCACGTCGATCAGGTAACAGGCGGTCGCGATCATGCGCCGTTGCGGATCGTCGTGGCGCAAGCCCTCCTGTATGCGCTCACGCACCGCATCGAGTCGCGTCTCGAGAGCCATGGCGCGGTCGAATTTGCGCGCCTCCCGCTGCTGCTTGACGGGCGCCGTATCGCCCAGCCAGATGTACTTGAGCTTGCCGGTCAGTTTGTCCTCCCAGCGCGCCACCCACATCGAGTCGGGCTGCCAAATGATCTCTTTCCAGTCACCCTCCGGACGCGGCGCATCCGGGCTCAGGTTCAACGTGATGTCGCTCTCCGAGGCGCCTTGCTTCCAGCGCCCCCTCAAAGGATGTTGACCGCGCCCCATAAAGATGCCGCTCGGCTCGACCAGGTAGGTGCCCAACTCCACCCGCTGCCCATTGACGATCGCGTGCCCGTACCTCGCCTTGAGGGCCTCTCGGGCCGCGCGCCGCGCCGCAGCGGCCGCCCTGCGCTCCTCACGCGACATGGCCGCCTTGCGCTCCCTTTCGGCATCCACATAAGCATAAAAGGCCCGAAAATCGATCTCGTCAAGGGTCAGCGTGCCCTCAACGCCCAAGGCTGCGGCGAAATCCTGAAGAAAGTTGCGCACAAACACTGGATCATCAGGATAGGGTGTATCCTTCTTGAGCGCCCAAGCCAGAGCCATCTCCTGGAGTCTCCGCGTCAACTCCACAGCTTGACCCCGCACCGTCAGCGTGAGCCCCAAGAGCTCCGGCGAGGGGGGCACAACTACACCATGATGGATCAACTGCGTCAGCACGACGATCACTCCCACACTATGCTGCCAACAAAAGACCGCGAGTCCAGCACCTCTCGCGGTTGACACTCTCAAGGATAGCACAGACGGCCCAATCCCGCAAGCGAGAGCGCATGGGCCGCGCCGGCGGGTCTCCTCGCCGCCACGCGAACCCCGAAGCGCCCCGAGGTGGGTCCCCCGCCCTGTCGCCGGCGCACGCCCGCAAGTGAACACGATATCGCAAGGGATTTGGGATATTCACTCTTGGTGCCAGCCATATCCCAAAGTAACCCTTGAAAACCGCCTCCAGCGCTGCCAGGGCAGTTGGGATAACTCTGTGGTACAATGTCATCAGAACATTTGTTCTGATTCCCTTCGACACCCTCTGGCACTGGCGGAAAGCACGATGGATGTCCTGAAATCGGCGCTCGATCGAAAACGCAACGGCACGCACTATTCGGACCGCATGCAGAGGATTCTCAGTGTGTGCCAGGACTGCGGCATTCTGTGGCACGAGGAACGTGTGACCTATCGGAACGGCTCCAGTGAGCTCAAGCGACTGGATGACATCGAGCCGGCGGGAACGGTGCTCGTGACGGCCCAGTACGAGAAATACGGCCTGCGCGTGAATCCAAGGGTGCTCAATCGCCTCAAGGCGATGAGCGGCCAGTTCGCCTATGCGCTGAACGTCCCCACGGCGTCCGTCGAGGTGGACGGCAATGTCGTCTACGTGCGAGTGCCCAGGCCGGGGGACGAAAGCGACCAACTGGTGACCTTCCAACAGGCCTGGTCGATTGCGCCGGGTATCCCACGGGGAAGTCTGCTGCTGGGCGTCGACGATGATCATCGGCAGTTGGTGATTGACCTGAGCTCGCCCACCAGCGTCCATGCCGCGGTCATCGGCATGACGGGCAGCGGCAAGTCGACGCTCATGCGCACCATGATCCTCTCGGCGCAGAAGATTGGCGGGTCGCGCGTGGCGCTTTTCGACCCCAGCGGGGGCTTCCTGCCTCTGTCTGGGCACCCATCGGTGTGGCGCGGCGGCCTCTTTGGCGATGTGGAGCATTGCGAACTCGGGCTGGCCGCGCTGGCGGCGTCCTTGGGCAGGAGGCGGCACGGACTGCTCTTTGTGTTCGTCGACGAGGTCCCTGAGCTGGTCATGCAGAGCTCGACCATCCGAGATCACCTCGCGCGGCTGGCCCAGGCAGGTCGTCATGCCGGCATTCACCTGGTGTTGGGGGCACAGCACCCCCTGGCGAGCGAGCTCGGCTCCCTGACGATGCGCAACATCCCGGTTCGGCTGGTGGGGAAGGTGGCTGATCGGACGGCAGCCTACCACGCAACGGGGCATAGCGACTCGCAAGCCTTCACCTTGCGCGGCCGAGGCGACTTTGTGGCCGTGAACGGAGCCAACGTGCGCCGCTTCCAGGCCGCCTATGTGCCTGATGACTTCCTAAGTCACTGGCAGGCCCGCTATCCGCCGCGGCCACCTCGGCTGCCGGTGCGAACGCCGATCGCCACCGAAGCCGGGGCTTGGGATGGCCACGCCTCGTCGGCCGCTGCGGCAGGGCGACCCATGGACGACATTCCTCCGTTCGTCGTGGAGCGCATACGGGAGTATATCTCGGAGCATGGCGAGCCGCCCTCGTCCAACTGGATCTATCGGTTCACGAGAGCGAAACTCGAGAGCGGCGGCTACAATCGGGTCAAAGCGCGGCGGGCCATCGAGGCTGCCCAGGCTGGGTCGCCGCAGATCTAGTTCACTTGCCTGAGTCCACAGAAGGAGCAACGCGCGATGATGAACGGATCTGCCGCAAGAGGGATATTCCTGGTCAACCTCGCCGTTCTGGGCTCGATTCTCGCCTTTGCGGTGTACCAGGTCCCGCAGCCCTGGCGCGGCGTCCTCGTGGGTTGGCTGCTATTCCTCGTCACGGTGGGCGCCCTCGTTCTGCGGGTCCTCAAGCACCATTATGCCTACAAGACCCTGCAGTTGACGACCAAGCAGCCACTGCCACGCGGGCGTGCGCCTCGGCGACGCGCAACGCCCGACGCTCCCAGCCTCAAGGTCATTCGCTCCGACTCTTTCGGCGCCGGGCGCAGCGTGATCCGCTAAGTTTCGCACCCATGGCCGTGGCTATCCTCCGATCTGCTTTCTTTGAGGCGAGTTGCGCCTGACTCTGCTTGGCGTGAGTTTGGCGCTGCCGACCGAGTGCCCAGACTCGGTCGGCAGCAGCTGCTAGGCGCCCTGTGCTGGCCGAGGGTTGCGCGTTGTGTTTGCGCTCTCGGTATTGCCCCTGATGCGGCGCGCAGGTATACTTGGCGAGCTTGAGCCGGGCTTGCTGAGGCAATATGTGCTGGGAGGATGGAACGGCGATGAGGATCACGGATGTTCAGGCTTCGGTTA
>JAFGLK010000259.1 GCA_016928125.1 Anaerolineae bacterium | reverse complement strand
GGGTAATCAGGTCTCCGGAGGCGCCCCGCTGGGCGCGCAGTGTGGCGACCTGTTCAGCGTTCAGCGCCTCGCCCCCACCCGGTGGGCCGCCTGGAAACCCGCCATCTGGGGATGCCCCGCCGCCCATAGGGCCACCGCCAGGGAATCCGCCGGGGAAGCTCCCGCCGCCCGTCGTGCGCTGGCCTTGTTGACCAGCAATCTCACCGCGCGCGCCCAACTGGATGCCCTGCTCTTCCATCACTGTGCGCATATCCTGCGCGGTGAGTTTCATGCCGGCGATGGCTCGCAACTGCTCGGCGGTCATCGACTCGCCGATCTGCTTCACCAGGGCCTCAAGCTCCACCGACGCGGCAGAATCGCTTGAGCTCAGGCTGCGATAGGCTCGCCACAAAGGGAGCAGTTCCTTGGCCTGGGCCGCGGTCACCGCGTCGTCAGAGCCCTCTAGCTTGAGGGTGCCCAGCATGAGCTGGCTGAGCGCGGGCAATGCGTTCTCATAGTCCTCCCTCAGGGGCAGGCTGTTCCCTGTCCCCGGGTTGGCCTCTGGGACGCCCTTGGGCGCGCAGCTTGCCAACGAGACCGTCAAGGCGATCACCAAACAGACCCACATGATCCGTCTCATGCCGTGTACTCCCACACTAAACGATGTTGCTGATCCATGCGCGCGTCGCGAGTGACGCGCGTTACTCGTGGCGCAGCGCCTCGATCGGATCGAGCTGCGCCGCCTTGTTGGCGGGATAGTACCCGAAAAAGATGCCCACGATCGCGGCTGATGTAAAGGCCAGGCCGATGGAGCTGGGCACCACAACCGTACGCATGTCGCCCAGCCGCGCGAAGAGCCACGATCCCCCGACCCCTGCGATCACCCCGATCAGCCCACCCACCAGGCTGAGCATCAGCGCCTCGGTGAGGAACTGCCTGCGGATGTCGGCCTCGGTGGCGCCCACCGACTGTCGGATGCCGATCTCGCGGGTGCGTTCCGTCACGCTCACCAGCATGATATTCATGATGCCGATGCCGCCCACCACTAGAGAGACGCCGGCCACCCAACCGAGCAGGTTACGAAATGCCTCGGTGGTGGACGCCTGGGTGTCGATGATGTCCTGCTGGGTGCGCACCACAAAGTCGGGCTCCTCCAGCGTCACCCCATGGCGCCTGGCCAGCAGCAGGCTGATCTGGAGGATCACATCGGGAATGACCTCCTGACTCTTGGCTTGGACATAGATGGTGCGCACCTCATCGCCCATCATGCGCGCAAAGCGCGCGTCGATGAACTTGGCAAAGACGACCGTGATCGGCGTGTAGAGGCGGCCATCCCAATCGGCGCCGGCTACCGCTCCCTTTTCCGCCATCACGCCGATGACTGTGAGCTTGGTGTTGCCCACGGTGATCTTCTCGCCGATCGGGTCTGCCTCATCAAAGAGCTCTTCGGCCAGAGAGGCGCCCAACACAGCCACCTTGGCCTCCGTTTCGAGCTCCTTTTCATTGAAAAAGCGCCCATCGGCCACCCGGACATCGCGCACCGAGGGAAAGTCGGGCGTCGTCCCAAGGATGGTCACGCCGTCAAGGCTGATGCTGCCAAACTTGATCGTCTCATTGCTCTGCTGTTCCACCGCAAAGCCGACCACGTTGGGAATCTGCTCTGCGATGGCCTCGGCGTCGCTGTAGACCAGACTCGGCCGATTTTGCCCTGGGCCTCCGCCCGGTCCAATTCGGCTGAAGTAGGGGCTCACAAAGATCAGGTTGGCGCCCAGGCTGTTGATCTGCTCCGCGATCGTGGCCTCAGTACCAGCGCTGACCGCCATCATGATGATCACCGCCGCCACGCCGATGATCACGCCCAACATAGTCAGCAGGGCGCGTAGCTTGTTCGTCATCAGGCCTTCCCAGGCCACACCGAGCACCTCATTAGGCCTCATCGTGCCTCCTCATCCTCGCTTGACGCGCCATGTGCCCCATTGTGAACCACCGTCTCGATCAAGCCATCGCGCAGATGGATCGTGCGGTGGGTATGGGCGGCGATCTCGGCCTCATGGGTCACCATCACGATGGTGCGGCCCCGGGCGTTCAAGTCGTCCAGGATCGCCATGATCTCCTCACCGGAATGGGTATCCAGGTTGCCCGTGGGCTCGTCGGCCAGGATCAGCACCGGATCGTTGACCAGCGCCCGGGCGATGGCCACCCGCTGGCGCTGGCCGCCGGAGAGCTCTTGGGGTTGGTGATCCAGGCGGTCCGCCAGGCCCACGGCCTCCAGCATCTCGCGAGCCCGCTCGGCGCGTTCCTCTACGGTGACGTGCTGTCGTGGGTCGTAGAGCATCGGCAGCATCACGTTCTTGAGCGCCGTGGTGCGCGGCAACAGGTTGTACGATTGAAAGACAAAACCGACCTGACGGTTGCGGATGCGCGCCAGCTCCCGTTTGTCCAATTCGCTCACGTCCTCGCCAGCCAGCAGATAACGCCCCTCGGTGCGCCGGTCGAGGCAGCCGATGATGTTCATCAGCGTGCTTTTGCCCGATCCGGATGGCCCCATGATGGCCACAAACTCGCCCGGATCGATCCGCAGGTCCACACCACGCAGGGCAGGCACCTGCACTTGGCCCATCTGATAGACCTTGGTGAGCCCTTCGATCTGGATGATCGCGTCGCCGTTCATCAGCGCGTCTCCACCAGGCCCGTGCTGACCATGTCGCCCTCCCCAAGGCCCGCACGAATCTCGGCATAGGTCACGTCCATGAGGCCGACCTCGACGGTGCGCAACTTGAGTTCGCCCTCCTGCATCACGAACACAGCGTACTCTCCGTCGCCCAGCTCGCGCAGGGACTCCACTGGCACGAGCAGCGCGTTCTCGGCCCGCCCGCCGATGATATCCACCGTGGCGTTCAACCCCATGAGCAGCCCCTGCGGCTTGGCAAAGGAATCTGCATCGAACGACACGAGGCCGCGAATGACCTGGGTGTTCATCTCGGTCACCAAGATGGGATCGATCTGGGTCACCTTGCCCGTGAAGGTCGTTTCGGGGATTGCATCGAGCACCACCTCGACCTCATACCCCACGGCGATCTGGTCCATGTCCGTCTCGTCGACGTATACCTCCAGCATGGGGTGGCTCAGGTCGGCCACGGTGATGATCGCCTCGCTGCCCACCCGCTCGCCTACCTCGGCGTTCACCGCCACCACCGTCCCGGCCAGCGGGGAAACCAGCGCCGTACCGCTGAGCTCACGTTGCGCGTCCTCCAGACTGAGCTGGGCCTGGGCCAGGCTCAACTCGGCCTGGCGCACCGCCTCGGCCGAGGCCGCCAGGTCCGCCTCCGTTGGGCCCACCAACAGATCCTCCAGCGCCTCCTGGGCCTTAGCGACCTTGGCCTCCGCGCTGGCGATCTCGGCCGCCGTCGGCCCTGCCCTGAGGTCGGCCAGTTGCTCCTGCGCCTCGAGCAGCTTGGCTTGAGCCTCCTTGAGCTCCTCTGCGGTGGCCGGCTCACGCAACTCGGCCAGATCCAGCTCCGCCTCGCGCACCGAGATCTCGCCGTTGAGGACGCTCACCTGAGCCTGGTCATAGGATCCCGATGCTCTGCTGCGTTCGTCCCCTTTGGCATCGCGGCTCATCTGGGCGGCCCACAGGCTGTTCTTGGCCTGATTCACTCTCATCTGGGCGCGCTCGATCTCGGCCGGGTCTGGGCCATTGACGAGCTCGGTGTAGGCTGCCTGAGCGGAAGCCACCGTTGCCTCGGCGACCGCCAATTCGGCCTGAGTGGCCGGCTGCTGCAGTTCCTCCAAGGCCTCCTGGGCTTCCGCCAAGGTGGCCCTGGCGCTCAGTATCTCGGCCCCGCTAGGCGGCTCCTGCAGCTCCTCGTGGGCCTGGCGGGCCGCCTCCAGGTCTTGCTCGGCCTTGGCCAACTGCAGCTTGGCGCTGGCCACCGTCTTGCGCGCCGCCAGATCATCGATGCGCGCCAGGATGTCGCCGACCTGCACTTGAGCGCCTAATTGGGTGTTCAGCTCGGTCAAGGTGCCGCTCACCGAGGTGCCCTCCTCAGAGCCGAAGCTCAGGTCGACCTCGATGGAGGGGATCACCGTCCCGGCGCCGGTGGCTGAGATCACCAGATCGCCACGGCGCACACGCGTGGTCTGGACCTCAGCTTCTGTTTGCGTCGTGGGCGCCGCATACACGTTCGTATAGTAGTAGTATGCGCCCCCTGCCGCAGCCAGTATGATCACCAGGACAACAATGTAGATCGATCTCTTTCTTCGCTTCATGGTCGTCTCCCACGAGCGCCAGGGTCATCCTGGCGCAAGATACAGACAGGCTCTATTTCCCTGCCCCAGATTATATGGGGAGTTTGTTAAGGTATCATGAAGAGGGGATAGGAAGATTGTTGGGGCGCTTCGCAGCGGCCTATAGCCGCGGACACCTGCTTGTGAATGCCAGGAAGCAGTGGAAGACGGCGTCATACTGCGGCTACGCTACGAGGGAGGTGAGGAGCGTCTCTGGAGTGAGACGCTCCGTCTGGGGGAGCGGATCTATTCGGTCCTGCACCGCATTCAGGCGCTCGGTCCGGCGCAGAGGCGCCCTGCCTGCGGCTAGAAGCCTACAGGAGCGCGTCGGCCACCTTGTGAATGCCCTCTGAGATCTGGTCGGCATCCTCGAGGGTGAAGAACTGGTCGATGAAGAGCATCACCGCGCGCCCGAGATAGCCTAGCGACTGCGGGCACTGATCGGGTGAGTAGCCGCCAACCTCCCCCTTGTAGAAGGGGCTCTTCCAGGGCGCCCGACGCTCCTCGGCGCGCCCGCTCATCATAAAGGGCCAATTGGCGTAGATGTGGCGATCGGGAATGCTGTTGTCATAGATCGTGCCACAACGGATATTCTCGGCGTTCAACGCCCCCGCGAAACGCTTGGCCACCTCGGCCGTGGGCAGGAAAAAGGTCAGCGTGATGCCGCACTCTCCCCTGGGGTCGGGCACATCCTGCAAGGTGAGGCCGTCGATCTCGGTGATACCCTCGATCACGTGGTATTTGACCGCCCG
>JAFGLK010000036.1 GCA_016928125.1 Anaerolineae bacterium | reverse complement strand
TGATGCACCAGGCGTGTGGCCTCGTCTGGCAGCAACCCCATCAGATTCTTCATGCCGTTGGACACTTTGGTCAAGGCATGCATTCTCAATCCGGGGATGTTGATAAAGACATCACAGCGATCGACCAGGTCCGGCCAGGGCACCTGATCCACCAGCGAACGGGCCCCAGGCAGGTGGCGATGTCGATGGGGCACATCCTCGAGCGCCACCAGGGTGGCCACTTGCTCGATCTCCTCATAGCCCTTGAAGATCAGTGTATAGTATGGTCGCCGTTCGATCACCGACACCTTGGCCCCACAGCCATGACAGAGGCGCGCGATGGCCAGAACTACAGCAGGATGCGTCACCTTGGCCGTCTCAGGCACAGCCTGGGTGAACATGTTGACCTTGATGACGACGTCAGCGCCTGGTCGCACAAAGCGCTCGATGCCGCCGACCAGGTCGAGCCCGCGCTCCACGGCTGCCTCGATCGAAGGGTCCCTCACCAGCGCGACGCGATACCGCATGCCCATTGCCCAACTCCTCACACGACGCATCCCCAGATCTCACCATGAACAAGACGTGAGCGCTCCCAATATAGGCCCGTCAGGGCTCCCCGTCAATCTGTCTGCGCTCGCGTGAAGGCCTACGCCAGGCATTGCTGCAGCAGAAACACGCGTCTCATCCTGGTACGAGTGAGGAATTCAGATAAAGGCAGCCGTTTTCATCTTGAATTGCAGTCCGCTCTGTGGTAGAATCCGGCCCAGACAAGGATGGCTGGGAGCGCTCATTCACGCGTGGGAGGGGAGATCGTGAGATTGACCAAAGGAGCCGACTATGGCGCTCGGGGAACGATTCACTTGGCCAAACAGCCTGCCGGGGCTGTGGTGCTGATCAGCGAGATCGCAGCGGCCGAAGCACTTCCCGAGAGCTATCTCGCCAAGATCTTTCAGGATCTGGCCAAGGAAGGTATTGTACGCTCTCATCGTGGGGCCAGAGGAGGATTCTCGCTCGCGCGGCCGCCAGATGAGATCACGCTGCGTGAAGTAGTCGAGGCGATCGACGGTCCCATCGCCATCAGTCGCTGTCTTGCGCCCTGGGAAGGATGCGACAAGATCGCGACGTGCTCACTGTATCCGGTCATGCAAGAGGCCCAACGACTTTTGCTGGGCGCGTTCGAGGCGACCACTCTGTCTGAGCTGGCGCTGCGCGAGGGCTTGGTGACAGCCTGACCCGATCGCATCACCCTCGAGGGCCAGTTTCAGGCGTGACATGCCCCTGATCGCAGATCGAGAGCTTCACACGCTATGCCTCGAGAACCGCCTAAGCGAGTGACCCTCGAAACGGTGCTCGAGGCATTCCTATCTAACGCGGGCAGGACGAACTACTCGATCCGCTCCAGGCGCATGCGAGCGCCATTGGCCACCCGCGTGAAGACGCGGGCATCGCCTTCGACCTTGCCAAAAACATTCACCGGGCTGGCTGGCCTGATCTCATTTCCGCGACTCATGGGCGTGCGCCCGAAAAAGATACAGAACGCATGGCCAGGCGGCCAATAGCCCAGATCGCCCATCGCCACGATCTCGCGAGCATCCTGCTCGTCCAGGTGCACGGGAATGCCGAAATAAATCTCATCGCCCCAGGTGCTCGCCCGGGCCTCGATGGGCAGTGCATCCCAGATGGCCTCCGCGGTGGCAGAGTCATTGAGCACCGCCTCAGCCGATACATCCCCGGCCGTGATACGCATCTTGCGCATAGCATTCCTCCTCAAACTGGTGTGCCAAGACGCCGCATGACTGCTATGCGCATTGTAGTGGCTCAAGAAATGGCCGTCAAAGGCCCAACCCAACCTACCCACGGGCTCTTGCCGAGGGGCACGGGTCCGCTATAATGGAGCCGTACGCAGTAGACAGCCGCCTGCCTCGCTTTCAAACAGATTTTGGGCCGGGGGGATGCTTTGAGACTCGCTACGATCGTCGCATTTGCTGTATCGCTCGTGCTTCAGGTGAGTTGTCCCCTGGCCGTGACCCTCGTCTACCGCCGCAGGACCCGGACTTCCTGGCAGCCGTTCATCTGCGGCGCCATGATCTATACCGTTTTCCAGCTCTTTACCTGGCTCCCGCTGAGCGTCTATGCCGATGTGGTCATCAGCAGCAAGTTGGCCACGGAGATGGGCGCCTTCCTATGGCTGCTGGGGCTCGCCTTCAGCACGAGCCTGGTGGAGGAATCGGGGCGCTGGGTTGGCTTTCGCTATCTCTTTCCGCGGAGCAACTGCGAGCTCTCGTGGCGCAACGGGGTGATGTACGGCCTGGGGCATGGCGCGGTCGAAACGCTCCTGCTCATCGCCGGATTGACCTTCATCTATTTCCTGGCCTACATCATTTTGGGTCGTCTCGATCTAAGCGAGTTGGTGATGTCCTTTTCGGGGGAGTTGGACGAAGCGTTGCTGCAGGAACTTCGGGCGGTGATTAAGACGACTTGGACCCAACCCTTGACCGTGGCGGTTGAGCGGATTCTGGCGATCCCGCATCAGGTCGCTTGGTCGCTGCTGGTCCTGCAAAGCGTGGCCTATCGTCAGAAGCGCTGGTTCGGATTTGCTGTGCTCTACCACGCCTCGGTCGCTGTGATCGTGCCGGGCCTGGCACGATTGGCCGGTTTCGCCGTGGCCGAGTCGGTGAACCTGCTCTTCGCGGGCTTTAGCTTCTGGCTCATCCTCAAGCTGCGCGCCGTCGCCAGCGAATAGGTATCGCCCGCGGATGCGACCCCCGCGGGCGACGGACGACTCGTATATGGAGCATCTCGGCCTTCCGCCCTGGAGCGAGCGACGGGCAGTGACGTGCGATGCTTTCCCCGAAACACCAGATGCCTTCTGGCCCGGTCTAGAATAGATGCCGTGCGCCCTGGGCCATCTTGGCCTTGATCTGGGCGACCGACGGCAAGGCTGCCTCCTCCAGCTTTCTCGAGACTGGCGGTGGCACGTCCACGGCCGTCACCCGGCTGATTGGGCAGTCCAGATAATCGAAAAAACGTTCCTGAATCTCGTCGCTGATGCGCCCACTCAGTGAGAGGCTGCGGGGCGCCTGATCGACCATCATGACGGCGCCCGTTTTGCTCACCGACTGGCCGATCGTGGCATAGTCCATGCCCTGATAGTCAAGCGTGCGCAGGTCGATCACCTCCACGCTGAGCCCCTCCTCAGCCTGGAGCTCCTCGGCCGCCTGCAGGCACTTGGCCACGCTGGTGAGATACGTCAGCGCCGTGAGATCGGCGCCCTCGCGCACGATCTTGGCCTTGCCATAGGGAACATAGTAGTCCATATCGTTCGCCGGGACTTGATCCTGGTCTGCATAGAGCAGGCCGTGCTCGATGATCACGACCGGATCATTGAAGCGCATGGCGGTGTTGAACAGCCCGATATAGTCAAAAGCGTTCGAGGGCGCGATCACGCGCCAGCCGGAGAACATGGAGAAATAGGCGCTGGGATCCATCGAATGCTGGCCACCGTAGCCATAGCCCAGGGCCACGCGGGTGCGCAGCACGAGCGGGAAGCAAACCTGTCCGCCATACATATGGCGCAATTTACCGATCTGGTTGAAGAGCTGGTCAGAGGCCATCAGGGCGAAATCCGGGAACATGATCTCGACCACCGGGCGCATGCCTACAGAGGCCAGGCCGCCGCCCATCCCCACAAAGCCCGTCTCAGAGATCGGCGTGTTAAAGATGCGATCGGGAAAGGCCTCTTTGATGCCGCGCGTGGCTTGATAGGCGCCGCCGCGCAGATTGGCGACCTCCTCGCCCAGCACAACCACGCGCTCGTCGCGCTCCATGCTGCGGAGCGTGACACCCGCGATGGCCTCGACATAGGTCATCGCCCTGGTTTCGGCCACGTCTTGCCGCTCCAGGAAGCGCACATCCGCAAAAAGATCATCCGAACAGCGGATATTCTCCCCGACCGTCGCCGGGTCAGGCCACTTGGCCTCGGGGATGTAGCGACGATCGTCCTCTCTTGCAGTGCTGAAATCCCTGGCCTTGTTGATGGCGTCCAGCGCCAACTCGGCCAGCTCTTCGTTCTCTTCCTCAGAAACCAATCCCAGTTCTGCCAGACGCTTGGGGAAGGCCACGGCGGGATCCTTGGCTAGCCAGTCGGCCTCCTCCTCTTTGTCGCGATAGCCAAAGGCGCTGCCCGGCAGCCGCCCCGCGTGGTGGTAATGGCGATAGGTCTTGGCCTCGAGCAGGAAGGGATGGGGCTGAGCGCGCATCTTGCCAACGATGTCGCGCACCGCTACATACATCGCCACAGGATCCATGCCGTCCACGATCAGGCTGTCAAAGCCATAGCCTAGGGTGCGCTGGCCCAGGTCCTCCACACAAGAGGACTCGCCGGTGCCGGTACCCACGGCGTACAGGTTGTTCTCCACCAGATAGAGGACCGGCACGTCCCAGAGTGCGGCCATATTGGCCACCTCATGAAAGCAGCCCTGGTTGATGGCGCCATCGCCAAAGAAGGACACCACCACGTTATCCTTCTCTTGCAGTCTCTGAGCCCAGGCCGCGCCCGTAGCGATGGGAATGCCGCCGCCCACAATGGCGTTGCTGCCTAGGTTGCCTGAGGCGGCATCATAGAGGTGCATCGAGCCACCGCGTCCGCCACACCAGCCCGCCTTCAGGCCCATGATCTCGGCCAGTGTGCGATTGATCGCCTCTTGTATCGTCGGGGTGATGCGGTCACGCTGGGGCTGGTAGCCATCGGGAGCATAGTACATGAGGGCCTTGGACAGGAAATGCCCGTGGGCGCGATGGGTCGAGGCGATCATGTCCGATTTCCTCAGAGCCACCGCCACGGCAGCAGCGACCGCCTCTTGGCCGATACTCGTGTGTGCAGGCCCATGGACCAGGTCGACGTCTTTGAAATCGAGCACAGCCGTCTCGAACTCGCGGATCAGATGGACCAGAAAGAGCATGCGCACCAGATCATCAGAGGGGATCTGGCGCAGATCCTGCTCGTCCACCTTCATATGATAGCAGGTTGCCGGGGCCCTTAGCGGGGTCAGTTCACTCATGCAACACCTCAGGTTTCAGTGACTTGTCTCAGGTCAAGATGCTTGCGTCCACTCGCACTCGTTACACCAGAACGCCATTAGGGCTGCGGCAGGATCTCGCGCATTTCGCAGACCTCGTATTCTGCGCCATGGAAATAGGCCACAAACACACCGGGACGGATCTCGACCGGCTGGCCCAGAAATGTTACGTTTTGGTCGAGCAAGCGCTGGTAGGTGGCCCAGAAATCCTCCACCATGAACCCGATATGGGTCAGGCCATAGTCGCTCTGCCGATGCTCGCGCACAGGCTCACGCCCATGGGGATATCGATAGTCAAACAGCTCTACGACAGAGTCGCCCAGCTTCATATGCACGATCCGCACTTGGGTGCCAGGCACCCCAATCAAGCGCCCCATGGCCTCGTCGAACTCGCGATCGAATACCTTTTCCATGCCGATCACATCGCGGTAGAACGCGATGGCCTTTTCCATATCTCGGACGCTCAGCGCCGCATGATCCGCTCTCTTGAACATCGCTCTAGGCCTCCAGATCGATAAGGATTTTGACCGCCTCACCGGAGCGCATCATTTGGAAACCGCGCTCCCAATCCGTCAGCGGAATGATCTCCGTGACGAGCTGACGCAGCTTGGGCGCCTCCTCGGGCTCGATGGCCAGCGCTTTCTCCCAACTGCTTGGCGGGGAGCTAAAGCACCCTACTAGATCTAGCTCCTTGTACAGCAGATTGTTCCAGGGGATGGGGATCGTCTCCGGCCCCACCAGGCC
>JAFGLK010000258.1 GCA_016928125.1 Anaerolineae bacterium | reverse complement strand
TGGCCCGCTCGCCTCAGCAGGCCGAACATCCAGGGCGCGGGCCAGGGATAGGCCAGGGGCAAGCGGGCCACGCGCACGCCGTCCAGGTCGGCAAAGCGATCTTCCGGGCCCGCTGCGTGCGGCTGATCTGGGCGTGGCGGACGCCAGAAGTCGGCCGGCTCGCGTGCAGCGCTGGTGAGCACGGCCACGGCGCATCCGTCCGCCGCCAGGCGGCTCGCCATGGCCTGCTGAAAGCGCTGCGCGCCCCCCACAAAGGGGACATACGAGGGCGCCACGTAGAGAAACGAGCGCCCTGGCGCGGCCCCTGGTCGGGCGGCGGACCCCATGGCGCGGCTCAGCCCTCCGCCTCGGGCGCGTCTGCGCCGGTGGGCGCCTCCAGGCCCAGGCGTTGGAACTGCTCGGGTGGGGCGTCGTTCTCGCGCATCAGGCGGGTCAGGTGGGCGACCATGCGCGCCTCGATGCCTGGGTCCTGCAGCGGGTGCTCCTGAGCCGGATCCGTGTGCAGGTCGAACAGCATGGTGCTCAGATCCAGCGGCACCAGGTCGCGGTTCTCGGGCTGCAGGGCGCAGAGTCTCATCACCGGCGCGTCCTTGGTGAACGAGAAGGGCGGCGTCATGACCGCGCCCCGGAACTCCTCGGGGCGGAAGAGGTGGCGCATGTGGGTGGGCATAAGCGTGTACTCGTACAGCGGCACGTTCTCGCGGGAGGCCGGCCCGCGCATGTAGACATAACGCCCATCGGTGACGTTCACGTGGGCGCCAAACAGCCCGAACAGCCCCGCCTCTCGCACCGGCGCGCCGTCGCCCACCCCCGCCTGGGCGATCGTCTGACCCAAAGGGATCCCCTGCATGTCGGGAGTGGGGCGGATCCCGAAAAAGTCGAGGATCGTGGGGGCCAAGTCGATGGTCTGCACCAGAGCAGGGGAACGCGCGCCCTCGCGCCGCGAGCGCGGGTCCCAGATAAAGAGGGGCATGTGGGCCACCTCGTCGTAGAACGGCATGCGGCACTTGGCCCACCAGCCATGCTCGCCCAGCAAAAAGCCGTGATCGGTGTTGACGATCAGCAACGTGTCGTCCCACAGTTGGTAGCGATCCATGGCGCGCAGGATCTTGCCCAGGTTGGTGTCGCACATGGTCATGAGCGCGCGGTAGTTATTGCGGCAGCGCAGGATCTCCTCGTCGCTCTCGTCCACCGGGCGATACTCGGGCCAGTCGAAATCGGGCCCGCGATAGGCGTCGGGGTAGAGGGACTTGTAGTGCGGCTGGGTGAAAAAGGGCTCGTGGGGGTCAAAGGTCTCCAGGTGCAGGAACCAGTTGTCCTGCTGGTGGTTCAGCTCGAGGAACTCGAGCCCCTCGGCAAAGGTGAGCGATTGGGGCTGGTCCTCCTCGCGGCGCATGAACCTGCGGTTCACCCGATCCTGGGCGCGCAGGTCGGTGTTCATGGCCGACACCTGGCCCACCAGCGGCTTCCACCGGTCGCCCTCCTGGCCGCGGATGGCGCTCCAGGTGGAGTAGCGGTGGTGATAGGTGGCGCCGCCGTCCTCCCAATAGTGCTGATGGTCGGACACCAGGTGGGTGTAGATGCCGTGGGCGCGCAGGAGCTCGGGCATCGAGTCGTCGAACGGCTCGAATGGTCCCCAGCTGCGATGCAAAAAGTTGTAACGCCCGGTGTGCAACTCGCGGCGCGCGGGCATGCAAGGCATCGAGCCCACGTAGGCGTTGTCAAACGTCACGCTGCGCTGGGCCAGTTCCTCGAAATTCGGCGCCCGGACGGCGGTGTTCCCGTAGGGCGGCAGGAAGCGGCGATTGAGGGTATCGAACATGACCATGATGACTTTCATGCGCCTACTCCTCATCGCTATCGTATGGGTGGACGGTGGGGTTGGGCCGCGCACTGCCGCAGCGCGGGGCGCAGCGTCGGCCTTACTATAGCGCCTCTCTCCAGGCGCGCAAGTCGCCGACTTGTGGGCCGCCCAAAAGCGGGTATGATCTGGGGCGGCAGCGAACAGAGCGTCACGCGATGCGCCTCGCCCCTCTTCGGGAGGCAGTGAGATGGCTGACTATTTGCTGGGGATCGACTATGGCACAGGCGGGGCCAAGGTCTGCCTTATCAACGCTGAGGGCGAGGTCCTGGGTTACGCCTCGGAGGAGTATCCTCTGATCCACGAGCGGCCTGGCTGGTCGGAGCATGATCCGCAGCTCTACTGGGTGGCCTGCTGCCGCCTGATCCAGGCCGTGCTGGCCCAGGCGCGCGTCCGGCCCGGGGAGATCAAGGGCGTCGCCGTGTCCTCGGCCCTGCCCTCTCTGGTCATGGTGGACCGCGAGGGTCAGCCCATCCAGCGGGCCTACAACCTGATGGACCGCCGGGCCACCGCCGAGGTGCATTGGCTCCAGGAGAACTTGGGCGAGGAGCGCCTCTTTCAGCTCTCGGGCAACCGGCTGGAGGATCACCCCACGCTGGTGAACCTGCTCTGGGAGAAGCGCCACCGGCCCGAATCGTTCGCCCGCATCCACAAGGCGCTGACCATCGACGGGTTCATCACCCTCAAGCTCACCGGCGCGGCCACGCTGAATATCTCGGCGGCGACTTTTTGCGGCGTGGCCTACAATCTGCGCGAGCGTCACTTCGACGGGGGGCTGCTGGACGAGATCGGCCTGTCGCCCGAACTGCTGCCCCGGCTGTATCGCTGCACCGATCTGGTGGGCGAGGTCACGCCCGAGGCGGCGGAGGCGACCGGCCTGGCGGCCGGCATCCCCGTGGCGGCGGGACAGGTGGACTGCAATGCCGGCTGGTTGGGCGCTGGGGCCATCGAGGTGGGCGATATCCAGAGCAACCTGGGCAGCGTGGGCAACTTTGGCATTATCCACCAGAGCGACGCCTTCGTCTTCTCGGCCGTGGGCCACGCCATGATCAACTTCCCCTATACGGTGGATTCGGAGGATACCTATGTGACGGTGCCGACCACGATGACGGGCGGGCAGTCCATTCGTTATTTGCGCGACCAGTTCGGCCAGTACGAGGTGGAAGTGGAGCGGGTGCTGGGCGTGTCGTCCTACGATCTGCTCAACCTGGAGGCGGAAAAGGCGCCGGTGGGCAGCGAGGGGCTGATCATCCTGCCCTTTCTGATGGGCGAGCGCACGCCGATCTGGGATGCGCAGGCCCGCGGGGTGATCTTTGGCCTCTCGCTCAACCACGGCCGAGGGCACCTGGTGCGGGCCATGATGGAAGCGGTGGCCTATGCGCTGTATGATTCGTATCGCCTGATTCGAGAGGCCGGGTTGCGCATCAACCCGCCGATGGTGCTCAATGAGGGCGGCGCAGTGAGCCGTCTGTGGCGGCGCATCCTGTGCGACGTGTTCGACCTGCCCCTGGTGCTGGTCAAGCGCCGCACGGGCGCGCCTTATGGCGATGCCATCCTGGCGGGGGTGGCCACGGGCGTCCTGCCCGATTTCGGCGTGGCCAGGGCCTGGGCCGACTACATCGAGCCGATGGAGCCCGACCCGGCCAACCACGAACGCTACACGGGCTATTTCGAGCTGTACAAGCGGTTGTATGAGCACGTCAAGGACGACTATCGCGAGCTGGCGCGGCTGCGCGACGCCGATGAGACATAGATAGGAGCGTCGAGGATGGAGTTGTACGAGCGGTTGCTCAGGCGCGAGGCCGAGGGCCGGCCGATCGCGGTGGGCCTGGTGGGCGGCGGCCATATGGGCTCGGGAATGATGCACGTGATGCACCAGATGCGGGGCATGGAGACGCGCGCCGTCTCGGATATCGACGTGCAG
>JAFGLK010000257.1 GCA_016928125.1 Anaerolineae bacterium | reverse complement strand
TTTGCGGAGGTCGTGCGCAAGGTCACGGCGGATGTCCAGGCTCTGGGGCCCCTGCGACGGCTGACGCTGCGGGCAGATCCGGCCTTCCTGCCCGCGTTTGCCGAGCTTGGGGATCTGGCCGAGCACCCCGATCAGGATGGACCCGAAGGGGCATGAGCACATTGGATCAAGAGATCAGGGATCGCATCGTCGCCTGGCTGGCTGAGGGTGAGATCGACGTATTCATTGGCTATGAGCGCGGACCGCTGCCCCTGCGCGCCACACCTTTGTTCGTGCGCGAGCCGGCCGATGTGGAGTGCCTGATCTGGGATGCGACCTGCGAGAACAACCTGGCCGCCTTTCTGAAGCAGTTGGCAGGCCAGAAGGTCGGCCTGTTCGTCAAAGGCTGCGATGCACGCGCCCTGGTGGGCCTGATGCAAGAGGGGCAGATTCGGCGCGAGAATCTGCGCATCGTGGGCGCGCACTGCGCGGGCGTGATCGATCCGCGGCGCGTGGCGCAGGCCTGGGGCGCGTCGCTGGAGGATCTGGACGACGCGGACATCCAGGGGCGAGCCCTGCCCGGCGAAGGTGTTATCGTTCTGGGCGAGCGTCAGTTGCCCATCGAGAATGCCCTCTATGCCATGTGCCGCACCTGCACCATGCACGCCCCGGTCCTCGCCGACGTAGAGATCGGTGATCAGGTCGACGCGCCGCCGCTCGGCGACTCCTTCGCCCATGTGCGGGAGATGGAGGCGCTGGATGCGGATGCGCGTTGGGCGCGCTTTAGCCAGGAGGTGGCGCGCTGCAACCTCTGTTTTGCCTGCCGAAACGCCTGTCCGCTGTGCTACTGCCGGGTCTGCTTTGCGGATCAGAGCCAGCCGCGCTGGTTCACTTCGAGCACACGCCCATCGGACCTGCAGTTCTACCAGATCATGCGCACGTTTCATCTGGCGGGGCGCTGCGTCGGCTGCGGCGCGTGCACGCGCGCCTGTCCGCAAGGCATCGATATTCGCCTGTTTCTGGACAAGCTGCGCAAGGATGTGGCCGAGCTCTATGACTATGAGGCGGGCCTCAACCCGGATGAGCAGCCGCCTTTGAGAACCTACCGCCAGGACGACTATGACGATTTCGTGCTCTAGCTGGACGTGGAGACACAAGATACTGTGAGCTGGACCTTGCTGCCCAAGGAAAGGTTGAGCGCGCTGGTGGATGCGCTGCGCGCTGAGGGCTACGCCGTGGTGGCCCCCGCCGAGCGTGAGGGCGAGCGGCTATTTCGGCCGGTGACCTGCGCCGAGGAGATCGATCTGGACTATCGCAACACCCGCCGCTCGCCCAAGGAGCTTTTCTTTCCCCAGACCGAGCGCCTGGCCCGCTATGAGCGCCAGTTGGACGATTACAACCAGCTCGAATCTCCCTCTCTTGAGACGGAGCCAATAGCGGTGCTCGGCCTGCGCCCCTGCGACGCGCGCAGTCTGATTTTGCTGGATCGGGTCTTTCTCGAGGGGCCGTATGGCGATCCCTACTACCAGGCGCGCCGCGAGAACACGCTGATCATCGCCCTGGCCTGCGACCGACCGCGGCGCACCTGCTTTTGCCACGCCCTGGGAAGCGGCCCCTACGATCCGCAAGGCGCCGATATTCTGATGCGCGAGGCTGGCGACGCTTACCTGCTGGAGGGCGTGACGCATGTGGGCCGGGACCTGCTGGGGCGGCTTGCGCTTCCCGAGGCCGACGAGGCCCATCGCAGGCTGGCCGCCGAGATCGAGGCCCGCGCGTTGGCCAGCCTGGCCCCGATCGAGCCGCTGGAGGGCATCGAGGTGCAGCTCGAGCCGCTCTTTGACGACCCGGTCTGGCAGATCGTCTCGGAAAAGTGCATCGCCTGCGGTACCTGCACCTACAATTGCCCGGCCTGTCACTGCTTCCAGATTCGGGACCGTACGGCTGGGCGCGAGGGCGAGCGGGTGCGGCTGTGGGACGCCTGCATGTACCCCAGCTTCACCCTGCACGCCTCGGGGCACAACCCAAGGCCAGATGGCGCCGCCCGTTGGCGTCAGCGCGTGATGCACAAGTTCTCGTACCTGCCCGAGAATGTGGGCCTGTATGGCTGTGTGGGCTGTGGACGCTGCATCGAGAGCTGCCCCGTGCAACTGGACATTCGGGCCGTTCTGCGGCGCCTGCGCGCCGCGGCCCGCGCGCTCCAGGAATCGCCCGCTTGAGCGCCGCAAGAGCTGAGAGGATGGTAGCGCCTGCATGAACCACGAGCACGCCTGTCGATGCAACCAGACGATTCGCAATCCCTATCTGCCCGTGAGCATGGTCATCCAGCGGATCGTGGACGAATCGGATGATCGCACGATCAAGAGCTTCGATCTGGCCTTTGCTCGCCAGGCGGATCGAGAGGCGTTCACGTTCACACCTGGCCAGTTCTGCGAGCTGTCGCTGTTGGGCGTGGGCGAGGCGCCTTTTGGCATCGCCTCGTCGCCCAGCGAGGGTGCGTTCGTGCGTTTCACCATCAAGCAGGCGGGCGTGGTCACCTCGAAACTCCACACGCTCAAGGCCGGAGATGTGATCGGGCTGCGCGGGCCGCTAGGCAACCATTTCCCGCTCGAACGTATGGCGGGCCAGGACCTGGTGATCATCGGCGGGGGGTTTGCCTTTACCACGCTGCGCGCGCTGATCGTCCATCTCCTCGACGGTGGCGAGCGCGAGCGCTATGGAGAGATCACCGTCGTCTACGGCGCCCGCACGCCGGGGCTGCTCATGTACAAGCAGGACCTGGCCGCCTGGGAGGCGCGGGAAGACATCACCCTGTGGCAGACGATCGACCGCGAGGCGCCCGGCTGGACGCGCAAGGTTGGCTTTGTGCCGGCCGTGGTGGAGGAGGTGGCTCCCTCCGCCCAGAACGCCCTGGCGATCATCTGCGGGCCGCCGGTGATGATCCGTTTCACGTTGCCCGTCCTGACCCGCCTTGGGTTCGATAAGGAGCAGGTCTATACCTCGCTGGAGAATCGGATGCAGTGCGGTATCGGCAAATGCGGGCGCTGCAATGTGGGCCCCAAGTATGTCTGCATCGACGGCCCGGTGTTCAGCCTGGCCGAGCTGGATGAGTTGCCGCCTGAGTATTAGCGTGGATGACGTTCTACAGGCGCTCTCTGCGCGTGACCACGAGCGCGTGGTGGCGAGCGAGCGCTTGCCTTGGGCTATGGATCGGCCATAATAGAAGCCAACTTGCGGCCGGTAGTTTCCGAGATGGCGTACTCTCGTCGGGGGCGCTGTCACGCCGGGGAAGAGGGACTGCGACATGTTCATCGAGAAACGAGTCAGCGAGTTCCTGGATGAGCTGGCCTCCAAGGAGCCGGTGCCCGGCGGGGGCAGCGGCGCCGCCCTGGGCGCGAGCCTGGCGGCGGCCCTGGTCAGCATGGTGTGCAATCTGACCATTGGGAAAAAGGGCTATGAGGAGGTCTCGGAGGAACTCGCCGGCCTGTTGGAGCGCAGTGAAGCGCTGCGCCGTCAGGCGGCCGATCTGCTCCAGGCCGATACCGAGGTTTATAGCCAGGTGATGGCGGCCTATCGCCTGCCGCGCAAGACCGACGAGCAAAAGCTGGCCCGCCAGGAGGCCATGCAGAGCGCCCTCAAGGCGGCGGCCGAGGTGCCGCTGCAACTGGCCGAGTGCTGCGCCGAGATCGTGTGCGCGGCCCTACCGGTCGCCGAGATGGGCAACCCCTGGGCTGTCAGCGATGCCGGGGTGGGCGCCTTGCTGGCCGAGGCCTGCCTGCGTGCGGCCCTGCTAAACGTGTATGTCAATCTGTCCAGCATTCAGGACGAGGCCTATGCGCAAGCCGTGCGTGGGCGCATCGCCGCCATCACGGCCGACGCGAGCGATGTCAAGGCGCAGGTGCTGGCCATCGTGCACGCCAAGATCGGCGCCGCCTGACCTAAAGGAGCGAAGAGCAGTGGAGGATCGTGGATGACGGCAGAGATTCTGGATGGCGCCGCTCTGGCGCGCACCCTGCGCCAGGAGCTAGAGGCTGAGGTGGCGGCGTTTGAAGGGGAGCGGGGCTGGGCGCCAGGCCTCGCCGTGGTGCAGATGGGTGAGGATCCCGCGTCGCTGCGCTATGTGCGTGCCATCGAGCGCAGCTTCTCGCGTATGCAGATGCGCTGCGCCCTCCACATCCTACCCCTAGAGGCCGATGCGGCCCGACTTCAGGACCTCCTGCGGCAGCTCAACGCCGACCCGCGCACCAACGGGATCATTGTGCAGATTCCCCTGCCCGAGCCATTGCAGATCTCGGACGTCACCGCCGCGCTCGATCCGGCCAAGGACGTGGATGGTATCCATCCTCTGAACGCCGGCAAGTTGATGCAAGGCAGCGCGGACGCATTGGTGCCCGCGACGCCGGCGGGCGGCATGGAGATCTTGCGCCGCTATGGAGTGGGTCTGGTAGGCAAGCGCGCCGTGATGGTGGGGCGTAGCAACATCGTCGGCCGGCCGATGGCGCTGCTGATGTTGCACGAACACGCCACGGTGACGATCTGTCATTCGCGCACAGCGGATCTGGGCGCGGTCACGCGCGAGGCGGATGTGCTGGTGGCTGCGGTGGGCCGCCCGCGGATGATCACCGCCGACATGGTCAAGCCCGGGGCAGTGGTCATCGATTTCGGGGTGAATGTCATCGAGGGACGGCTGGTAGGAGATGTGGACACCGAGGCGGTGGCGCAGGTAGCGGGCCAGATCACGCCGGTGCCAGGCGGCACTGGGCCGATGACCAACCTGATGCTGGCCCGAAACACCCTCACGGCCGCGAGACGGCAGATGCGTTCAGCTGCTTGAGCCGTATTCGATTCACAGATGGGCTCGACCCCGTGACTCGAGCCCGTGTCAGGGAGGAGGAGCAGCGATGTTGAGCGATCTGGAGATCGCCCAGGCCGCCCAGATGGTCCCGATTCTGGAGATTGCCGAGGGGATGGGTCTGCGGCCGGAGGAGCTAGACCCGTATGGCTGGTACAAAGCCAAGGTGCATCTGGATGTGCGCGAGCGTCTGGCGGCCAAGCCTGACGCCAAGTACATCGACGTCACGGCCATCACGCCGACGCCGTTGGGCGAGGGCAAAACCACCACGACCGTTGGCTTGAGCCAGGCGCTGGGCAGCCAACTGGGCAAGCGCGTGATGACCTGCATCCGGCAGCCCTCCATGGGGCCCACCTTTGGCATCAAAGGCGGCGCCGCGGGCGGCGGCTATTCGCAGATCGTGCCCATGGATGATTTCAACCTGCACTTGACGGGCGATATCCACGCGGTGGGGGTGGCCCACAACCTGCTCGCCACGGCCATCGAGAGCCGCATGTTGCACGAGCATCGGTTGAGCGACAGTGCCTGGAAGCGTCGCAGCCTGCCGCGCCTGAACATCCGGCCCGAGTCGATTCTCTGGAACCGCGTCGTCGATCTGGAGGATGCGGCCCTGCGCCAGATCGTCGTAGGGCTGGGCGGGCCACGCAATGCGAGCCCGCGAGAGACAGGCTATGACATCACGGTGGCCAGCGAGGTGATGGCCATCCTGGCCCTGGCGACGAGCCTATCGGATCTACGCCAGCGCATCGGCCGCATTGTGTTCGGCACGGACATGGACGGCCGGGCGCTGACGGCCGAGGACCTTGGGGTGGCGGGCGCCATGACGGTGCTGATGAAAGATGCGCTGATGCCCAACCTGATGCAGACGTTGGAGCGGACGCCGGCCTTTGTGCACGCAGGGCCTTTTGCCAATATCGCACACGGCAATTCGTCGGTGATCGCGGACCTCTTGGCGGTCAAGCTAGCGGACTATGTCGTCACCGAATCGGGCTTTGGCGCCGATGTCGGCATGGAAAAGTTCTTCGACATCAAGTGCCGCGCCAGCGGCCTCAAGCCGAGCTGTGTCGTGCTGGTCGCCACGGTGCGCGCCCTCAAGATGCATGGTGGCCTGGGCCGCATCGTGCCGGGCAGGCCGCTGCCGGAGGAGTTGACCCAGGAGAATCTCCCGGCCCTGCGCGCGGGATGCGCCAACCTCGAGGCGAATATCCGCATCGCGCACCAGTTTGGCGTGCCAGTGGTGGTAGCGATCAACCGCTTCACCACCGATACGGACGCCGAGATCGCTTTGATCCGCCAGATTGCGGTGGACGCCGGCGCGGAGGATGCGGTGCCCAGCGAGCATTGGGCCAAGGGTGGCGCGGGCGCGAGGGCTCTCGCCGAGGCGGTGGTGCGGGCCTGTGAGCTGCCCTCGGAGCCCAGTTTCCTCTATCCGCTGGACATTCCGATCAAGGACAAGATCGAGATCATCGCCACCCAGGTGTATGGCGCAGATGGGGTGGACTATGAGTCTCTGGCCGAGGACCAGATCAAGCAATACACCCGCTTTGGCTACGACGGGCTGCCGATCTGCATGGCCAAGACCCATCTCTCGCTGACGCACGACCCCAGTCTCAAGGGCGCGCCCAAGGGCTGGCGGCTGCCCATTCGCGAGATTCGGGCCAGCGTCGGGGCGGGCTTTCTCTATCCACTCTGCGGCGACATGCGCACCATGCCAGGCCTGCCCAGCCGACCAGCCTTCATGGATATCGACCTAGACGAGAACGGGAACATCGTCGGCTTGTCCTGAGCTCATCCACGGGCCGTGCACGTATCGCTAGGATTGTGAGGCTGACTCAGAGCGCACGACTGACTGACGCGAAAAGGCTCTTCGAGGCCAACGTATCGCGCTCGAAGAGCCTTCTTTATCCCCTCTCGCCAAGGGCTTGCCCTGATCAGTGCTTCCGCGGTCTCCGCCTAGCCGATGATCGCCTTGAGGGCCTCCACCACCTCGGCCATCTGCCCATGGCTCAGCTCGGGATACATGGGCAGCGAGAGCACCTGGTTGGCTGCCGTTTCCGCAACGGGATAGCTGCCCTCCGGCAGGCCCAGATGGACATAGGCGGCCTGGAGATGCACGGGGATGGGATAGTGAATGCTGGCGCCGATCCCGCGCTGGCGGAGCTCCTGCAGCACGCGGTCTCGATTGGGCGTGCGCACCGCATAGATGTGGTAGACGCTCTCGCAGCCCTCGGCCTCGTAGGGCGTCACCAGGTCGGTGGTAGCCAGCATCTCGCCATAGAGTGCAGCCCGCTCGCGGCGGGCCGCGTTCCAAGCGTCCAGATGCCCCAGCTTGACCGCCAATACGGCCGCCTGCAGGGCGTCGAGGCGATAAGTATACCCGATCAGGCTGTGGCCGTAATGGCTGGTGCGCCCGTGATCGCGCAGCTTGCGCACCGTGTCAGCGATCTCGGGATCGTCGGTCACGATCATGCCCCCATCGCCAGCGGCGCCCAGGTTCTTGCTGGGATAAAAGCTGAAACAGCCCACATGGCCCAGGCTCCCCGCCCTACGACCATGGTAGCGGGCACCCACGGCCTGGCAGGCGTCCTCGATCACTCTCAGATCATGAGCTTCGGCGATTGCGAGGAGGGGCTCCATATGGACCGGCTGACCGTAGAGATGCACTGGCAGAATGGCGCGGGTGCGAGGGGTGATGGCCGCCTCGACCTGGACGGGATCGAGATTGTAGGTGCGCGGGTCGATATCGGCCAGCACCGGCCTGGCGCCCACATGGGAGATGGCGGCCGCTGTAGCGACGAAGGTCATCGGCGTCGTAATCACCTCATCGCCCGCGCCGATCCCGCAAGCCATAAGGGCCAGATCGAGGGCCGCCGTGCCCGAGCTCACACCCACCGCGTGCGCGGCGCCACAGTAGGCTGCAAAGGCCTCCTCGAAGGCCTGCACCTCGCTCCCCAGGATAAAGCTGGTATTCTCAAAGATGCGCGCCACCGCCGCATCGATCTCGGGTTTGATCGCCTGATATTGAGCCTTCAGGCCCACCAGGGGGATAGCCATCGATCGCGGTCCTTTCCCTGCGTCCGGGCGTGCTTGGCCGTCTGCACCCGGTTGGCTGCGTCTGGCTCACTACGCCCGTTTGCGTTGAATCTGTGCCCCACCCACAGCGCCGAGAGTCTAGCATACTATGCCGCGGGCGGCAATGGACATCGCTGGGCGCCCGTCGTCCGCGCTCGATTGGCCCTGGCCGGGCCCTGCGGTACAATGCCTCTGCGCCCTCCGCTCGTGATTGTCGGCGCTGCGGGTGAACACCTGATGAGAAACCTGTACCCAGAGGGTGACAATTTGTACATGGCTTGTGGACCAGTCTCCTCTCAAGCGGGCGCTCGAGGAGCTGCTTGAAATGGACGTGGTCCGTCAAGTACGGGCGGCCATCGCCCGCTACGAGATGTTCAGGGTCGGGGATACGGTCGTGGTGGGCGTCTCGGGAGGCCCCGACTCTCTCTGTCTGCTTCATGTGATTGTGCGGCTGGCGTCAGAATATCGCGTGGGGGTGCAGGTAGGGCACCTGAATCACGGCATCAGGGGCCAGGCCGCGCGGGAGGATGCCCGCTTTGTGGCTGCGTTGTGCGCCGAATGGGGCATCCCGTGCCGGGTAGAGCGCCGCGATGTGCCTGAGCTGGCCAGGGCCCGCGGCACCTCGTTGGAAGAGGCCGCGCGGCAAGAGCGCTATGCCTTTCTTGGGGAGTTGGCCCGAGCGGTGGGCGGCAGGACGGTGGCCGTGGGGCATAACGCGGACGACCAGGTCGAGACCGTGCTGATGCATTTCCTGCGCGGCTCGGGGCTGGCCGGCCTGCGGGGCATGCCACCCGTAGCCTGGCTCGATGCGTTGCGCCTCGGTCGCGAGCCATCGTCGGAGATCAGCGATGAGGGTGAGCGAATCCGGCTCGTGCGCCCGCTGCTGAGCGTGCCCCGTGCCGAGATCGAACGGTACTGCGCTCAGGTCGGCTTGACGCCACGTTTTGACCGTTCGAACCTCGACCAGACGTTCGCCCGCAATCGGGTGAGGCACGAACTCATCCCGTTGCTGGAGAGTTACAATCCCAATATCCGCGAGGTGCTGCCTCATACCGCCGAGGCTCTGAGTGGCGATTACCAGGTGCTGCGTCAGTTGGTGCAGAAGAGCTGGGATGCGGTTGTCCGACATGCCGATCAGGTCGCCGTCCACTATGATCTCGAGGCGCTGCGAGCCCTGCCGCTCGGCTTGCAGCGCTCGCTCTTGCGGGAGGGCATCCACCGGCTGCGCTTTTCGTTGCGCAACATCAACTGGGTGCATGTGGAGGATGCGGTCAAGCTGATGGAGCGTGGCCAGGTGGGCGCCAGGGCCACGTTGCCGCGTGGGCTCGAGCTGACGCTGGGATATGATGAGGCTGTGCTGGCGTCGCAGGGCTACACACCAACTGGAGAGGAGCGCCCGCGCATCGCTCAAGCTCTGGCGATCTCCCTTCCAGGCTGCTATATGCTCCCGCATGGGCGGTGGCGTCTCGCCGGACACATCATGGATCGGGACGAGTTGCCCGAAGATTGGGAGCGCAACTGCGATCGCTTCACGGCCTACCTGGAAGCAGGGCGCCTGCAGGGCGAGCTGCTGCTGCGCCCGCGTCAGAGCGGCGACTGGTTCTATCCCTTGGGCCTCGGTCATCGCCAGAGCATCAGGACCTTTATGATCAATGCCAAGATCCCCGCTCAGGAACGGGACACGGTGCCCTTGCTCATCGCCGATCCGGAAGCGTGTGCCCCTGCAGAGGCGGAGATCGTCTGGGTGGTGGGTTGGCGCATCGATGCGCGCTATGCCATCTCTGCCGACACCCGCCGCGTGATGGCCATCCATGTGCAGAGGATCGATCCCGATTCGAGGTAGCTGATGGATGTAGTGCGTCTCAGACCCGGCCGCGACAAAGCGCTGCGCAATCGCCATCCCTGGATCTTTAGCGGGGCCATCCAGCGCCCCCGTGTGGACATTCCGCCCGGCGAGGTGGTGGATGTCTGTGATCACGCGGGCCAGTTCCTGGCTCGAGGCTACTACAATCCCCAATCGCAGATCGTCATCAGGGGGCTGACCTGGGAGCGGCACGAGGCCATCGACGTCGACTTTTGGCGGCGACGCCTGCGGGCGGCCGTCGCGCGACGCCAGCGTCTGCTTGATAAGGAGGAGACCACAGCGTGCCGCCTGGTATTCGCCGAGTCGGATGGCCTGCCCGGACTGATCGTTGACCGCTATGGCGATTGGCTGGTGCTGCAGTCTCTCACTTTGGGCATCGAGCGCTGGAAGGAGACGCTCGTCGGTCTGCTGGTGGAGCTCTGTGCTCCGCGCGGCATCTATGAGCGGAGCGATGTGGATGTGCGCCGGCATGAGGGTCTGGCTCAAGTGACGGGGAGCTTGTGTGGCGAGATGCCGCCCGACCGGGTGGAGATCTTTGAGCATGGCAAGCGCTTCTGGGTGGATCTGCTTGGGGGGCACAAGACCGGCTTTTACCTGGATCAACGCGAGAACCGCCGCCAGGTGGCTCCCTACTGCGCGGGCGCCGAGGTGCTGAATGTGTTCTCCTACACCGGCGCTTTTGCCATCTATGCAGCCGCCGCCGGAGCGCGGCAGGTGACGAACCTGGACAGCTCAGCCGAGGCTTTGGCCTGGGCGGAGGGTCACATGGCACTCAATGGGCATGCGGATCTGCCCGCCACGTATCTACAGGGGGACGCGTTCCAGGTCTTGCGCCAACTCGTGGACGAGGGGCGTCACTACGACGTGGTCATCCTCGATCCGCCCAAGTTCGCTTTCAGCCGCGCCCAGTTGACGGCCGCGACGCGCGGCTACAAGGACATCAACATGCTGGCGATGCGCCTGCTGCGCCCCGGCGGGTGGCTGTGTAGCTTTTCCTGCTCGGGGCTGGTCAGCGCCGATCTCTTTCAGAAGGTGCTCTTTGGCGCCAGCGTGGATGTGGGCCGCGAGGCGCGCATCGTAACATGGTTGAGTCAGAGCGACGACCATCCCGTCCTGTTGACCTTCCCCGAGGGGGCGTATCTCAAGGGGTTGATCTGCCGGATCGAGTAGCGTCGCCGTTAGGGTCGCGATGCGAGTCGCCCGCCGAGCGGCGCGCCGTCTGCGTTTGATCCAGACTGCGAATTCGCTAAACTCAAGCCAGGATGGATGGCGGGCCTGCGCCAAGGGGCCCAGGCTGTGGATGCCATCGGACCTCGGGCTGTGGAATGCCTCGGCAGCGCGGGTGTCGGCGGGAGGCGCCGCCCAAGAAAGAGGGAGGGGAGCCGGATGCGCGAGGATGTGGCGCGAGTGCTGATCGGAAAGGCTGAACTGCAAGAGCGGGTCGCTCAGCTTGGGGCTCAGATCGCGCGCGACTATCGCCAGCTCAATCCCTTGCTGGTCTGCGTGCTCAAGGGCGGCTATATGTTCCTGGCCGACCTCACGCGTGCCCTCGACATTCCCCACAGCATCGACTTTATGGCTGTATCGAGCTATGGCACGGCCACCGAGTCGAGCGGCGTGGTGCGCATCCTCAAAGACCTCGAT
This sequence comes from Anaerolineae bacterium, assembly GCA_016928125.1. The sequence goes on along the minus strand of JAFGLK010000257.1, from coordinate 7,043 downwards.
TCGGACATCACCGGACGACACGTGCTGCTCGTGGAGGATATCATCGACACGGGATACACGCTGGGCTATCTGGTGGAGAACCTGCGGGTCCGGGGGCCAGCTAGCATCCGCATCTGCACCCTGCTGAGCAAGCCCTCCCGCCGCCAGGTGGATCTCGAACTGCACTATGTGGGATTCGAGATTCCCAACGAGTTTGTGATCGGCTACGGGTTGGACTATGGCGAACAGTATCGCGGCCTCGATTTTGTCGGTGTGCTCAAGTCCGAGATTTATGGCGTCAGGCCAGGGCCGGAGTGAGCAGCCGCCGGGCGCTTGTCTGAGCGGCGCGATGCATGACTGAGGTTTCCAGCACACGAGGGGGCGATGGATGCCCCCTCGTGTCGTGTATGACGGCATCTGGCAAGGCCGTCGCCTCGCCTCAGCAGGCTCAGCCGCAGGCCGTGTCTACCGGCTGCGGAGGGCCGTATCCATGCGCTCGAGCGCCCGGTTAATATTCTCGATCGAGTTCGCGTACGAGAGTCGCAGGTAGCCCTGGCCGTATTGGCCGAAAGCGGCGCCGGATAGGCAAGCAACACCCGCCTTCTCCAGCAAAAAGCGCTCGCAGGTGTTGGCATCCATGCCCGTCTGGGTGATATTGGGAAAGGCATAGAAGGCGCCACGTGGGGTCACGCAGCTCACGCCGGGCAGCTCATTCAGCCCCTTGACGATCACCTCACGGCGACGCTCGAACTGAGCCACCATGGCGGCCACGCTATCCTGAGGGCCTTGCAGTGCCGCGACGCCAGCGAATTGGGTGGCCGCGTTGGTGCACGAGTTCGAGTTCACCATCAGCCGGAAAATGTGCGGCACCAGCGACTCGGGCATGATCCCGTACCCGAGTCGCCAACCGGTCATGGCGTAAGTCTTGGAGAAGCCGTGCAGCATGATGGTGCGCTCGTGGGTAGACATGCCGGGAAAGGCTGTGATGCTCGCGAACTCGCCATCATAGATGATGTGTTCATAGACCTCATCCGAGAGCACCGGGATATCGCGCTCAACGCAGATCTCGGCGATGGCCTCCAGATCCTGAGCGTGCAGGATGCCGCCGGTGGGATTCTGGGGCGAGTTGAGGATGATCAACGAGGTTCGGTCCGTCACCAGTTCGCGGAACTCGTCGATGTCAAAGCGGAATTCGCGCTCCTCACGCAGGGGCAGCGGCACGGGCTTGGCGCCCACAAACTCGATCATCGAGCGGTAGATCGGAAAACCGGGATCAGGATAGATGACCTCGGTGCCTGGCTCGGCCAGAGCCAGAATCGTGAAGAACATAATTGGCTTGGCCCCGGGCGTCACCACCACCTGGGCAGGGTTAACCTCCAGCCCACGGCCCTGTGTCATAGACTCGGCGATGGCAGCACGCAGCTCCGGAATGCCGGCCGGCGAGGTATAGTGCGTCGCGCCATCGTGGAGCGCCTTGCAGGCGGCGTCGACGATGTGGGCCGGCGTGTCAAAGTCGGGCTCGCCGATCTCAAGATGGATGATGTCATGCCCCTGTGCGGCCAAGGCCCTGGCCCGATCGAGCACCTCAAAAGCGGACTCTGTCCCCAAACGCCCCATGCGTTCTGCCAATCGCATCGTTCTAGCCTCCATGTGCACCTATGTGTGCATAGATTTCTAGCAGGCGCTTTGCTGACGCATGCCAACCAAAGCGTCGTGCCTGTACAAACCCCCGTGTCCTCAGATCGTTTCGGAGATCCTGTTCGTCGATCAGCCGCCAGAGCGCCTCCGCGAGAGCCGCCGTGTCCTCGGGCGAGACGAGCAAAGCGGCCTCTCCCGCCGCCTCGGGCATCGAGGAGACGGCGCTGGTCACCACGGGCGTACCACATGCCATCGCCTCAAGGATCGGGATGCCGAACCCTTCGTAGAGCGAGGGGAAGGCAAAAACGTCCGCCCCCCTGTAGAGGCCCGGAAGATGGGCCTCATCCACATAACCGATGAGCCGTATTGCGTCGCCAAGCGCGGCCTCGTTCAGAGCCTGCTCGATCTCATCGTAGAGCCATCCCCGGGCGCCGCCGATGACGAGCTGATGCGGGAGGCGGCGTCCCTGCACCAGCGTGGCAAAGGCGCGGATCAGCCGCGCAAAGTTCTTGCGCGGCTGAAGCGTTCCCAGCGCGAGGATATACGGCTTGCGGATCCCATAGTGGCCCAGAATCCGGGCATCCCCCGCCTCCTCCGCTGGCGTAAACCGTGTCTCTACCGCCGGATAGAGCACTTGGATCCGATCACCCGGGACCTTCATCAGATCGATCAGGTCGGCGCGGGTGCTTTTTGAATCGGCCAGCAGAACGTCGGCCCGCCGGATCGAATGGGGTACGCTGCGCATCAGATAGCGCAACAACGCGGGCGACGAGCACTCGGGATGGCGCATGAACGAGAGATCATGCACCGTCAACACGGTGGCCGCTCGCCGAACAGGCGGCAGCACAAAGTCGGGCGAGTGTAGGATGTCAATGCGCCCCGTCACCCACTCCACGGGCAGCGGCAAACGCAGGCGCTGCCACACCATCGCCAGATGGCGATCGCTAATCGGCAGAGTTCGCAAGGAAAAGTTAGGCGGCCAGAGCTCCACCTCGGGCCCACGGCCGGCGCTGAACAAGATATATTGATTGTCCCCATCGATCTGGGCCAGCGTCCGTATCAGGCCGCGCGTATAGCGACCGATGCCCGCGCGCTGTCTCACCGCCGACGTATAATCGATGCCGATGCGCATCAGCGAATGTTCCTATAAGTCCAGATGCGGTTGATGCCAAAGTTCCAGAACAGCACCACGCCGATGGCGATGGCCTTGGCGAGATTGTAGCCCCACGCGCCCCACCCCACGAAGAGGTATCGGTCCAGCGAGAGGAAGATCGCCTGGTTGATGGCATAGCCGACCACATTCACCAGAAAGAACTGGAGCAGTTGGGGGCCGAGCGGGTCCCTACGAGATTCGGGATAGGTCCAGATACGATTCCAGGTAAAGTTGCTTAGCACCGCCGCCGAGAAAGAGAACGTGTTGGCGAGCCACTTGGCCAGGCCAAACACCTGGATGCCCAGATTCAGCACGCTGAAATCGACCAGCGCGCCGATCGCACCGACAATGCCAAACTTGATAAAGCGCACCATCTCGATGCGATTGTTTCGGTAGAGGTTCTTGAGCTTGAGCGCAAAGGTCACAGAGCCATCCTCGAGTATGCGCAACCCTCGTCGCAGGCTGCGGTAGCACTGAACGCAGCTTGGGCCTGCGCCCGGCCGAATCGCAACACGGATGTGGTCAGGCCCAGGAGCATGGCCATGATCAGGTACATTTCGTGCACGTATAGATTGTCGAACAGGTTATGAATCAGCAGGTGCCCCAGCATGCCCAACGTGGCCAGAGCGAGACCGCGTTCCCATCCTGAGAGGCGTCGCGCGCCCCGCCATGCCTCAGTCAGGGCCGCGCCCTGTACGGTCACGTAACCGAGGAGCCCAAGTAGGCCCCCTTCGGCGAGTACATTCAGATAGAAGTTGTGTGCATGACCGAGAGGATCCTGCCAACGGGGTATGGCCACCGCTGGATAGGCGCTCGTATACTGGCCGACGCCCACGCCGAGCCAGGGGCGAGCCGCGAACATGCGCCAGGCCGCCTGCCAATGAGCCGCCCGCTCGATCAGCGCGAAATTCTCGTCCGTGACCTCGATAGCGGTGAGGTCCTGCCCCATGTATTGCACCATGTCCACCAGCCGTCCCAAAAAGCCCGTCGGAAGCAGGGCCAGCAGGTCTTGTCCCCAGAGGGCGAACAGCGCGGCCCCCAGGCCGAGCAGAGCCCAGGCACCTCGACCCCATCCCAGAGCGACCAGGCCAATGCCCCCCAGCAAGCCGAGCAAAGCGCCACGCGACCAACTCATGACCAGCGCCATCGCCATCATCGCGCCCGACAGAGCGCCAAAAGCGCCCAGGGCCAGGCCCCAGCGGATCCCTGGTGTGTCTCGGCCCAGCGCGACAAGGGTCTGGAATGCGATCACATATGCCAGAGGCAACAACAGCCCCAGATAGCCTGCAAAAGGATTGGGCTGCAGAAAGGTACCATAGGCGCGCATGTAGCGGTCAAACAGAACAAAGCCCGGCGGGCCGACCTGAAACAGAAACTGGTAGATTCCCAGGCCGGCCTGCAACATGCCGGCTGTGAGCAGCGCCACCACCAGCCCTTTACGGCCCCGATCCGAGAGCTCGCCTGCCACGAAGGCGTATAGGGCGAGCATCTCGATCCACTTGGCGAGCTCCTTGAGCGCTGGCCCCAAGCTCTCGATCCTCAGCAGCGATAGCATCTGCGTGGCAATATAGACGACGAATGCCGCCACAAGCGGCGATCGCCACAGCACGATGCATTTCCGACCCAGCATGCGCAGGATCCAGGCCGCGAGCATGGCTGCCACGAGAAGCTCGCTGGCCCCCACGCTGATGGTCCCGATGTGGATCTCGCGCAGGGAGCCGAACGGGATCGCAAAGGCCAGCAGATAGAGGCCCCAGGTCGGATGGAGCAAAAGCAAAAGGCCGCCGATGCTACCGGCCACAAGCAGGAGCACGATCATCAGGGGCAGCCTGGCCAGGGCGAATCCGAGCCCGAGCAAGGCCGTGATCCATAGCAGTGAGTGTCCCCAAGACACAAGAAGAGCGCCACGGCTTGGGAAGGGCCTGCCAGGAAGAGACGCGCCGCCCCCAGTTCGAACAGCGCCGAGGGGAGGGGGCGAGGGGGACCGGTGCGTGATCGCGTTCATGCCAGGCCTAGATTTGCTCGCGGAACCAAGGGATTGTCTCTGACAAGCCTTCCTCCAGGCTGGCCTTGGGCTCCCAGCCCAGGATCTCGCGCGCTCGCGTGATGTCCGGCTGCCGAGTCTGAGGATCGTCTTTGGTGCGCTCATCCTTCGGCGTGATGAACTTGATCTGCGAATCGCTCTGCGCCAACTTGATGACGAGGCGCGCAAACTCGAGGATCGTCATCTCGCGGGGATTGCCAAGATTGACCGGCAAGAGCTCGTCAGAGAAAAAGAGGCGGAGGAGCCCTTCCGTCAGATCGCTGATATAGCAAAAGCTGCGCGTACGCGAGCCATCGTCATAGACGGTCAGAGGCTGACCTCGCAAGGCCTGGGTGATGAAATTGGGCACGACGCGACCGTCATCCAGACGCATACGCGGCCCGTAGGTGTTGAAAATGCGCGCAATGCGCGTCTGGATGCCATGCGTGCGATGGTAGGCCATGGTCAGAGCCTCAGCAAAGCGCTTGGACTCATCGTACACGCCACGCGGGCCGATAGGGTTTACATTGCCCCAGTACGACTCGGGTTGTGGGTGCACCAGCGGATCGCCATAGACCTCCGAGGTGGAGGCCAATAGGAAGCGCGCACCCTTGGCCCGGGCCAGCCCCAGGGCATGGTAGGTGCCCAGAGCCCCCACCTTGAGCGTCTTGATCGGCATCTCCAAATAGTCCACAGGGCTGGGGAGCGAGGCCAGATGCAGGATGCCATCAAGCTGGCCGTCAAGATAGATCGGCTCGGTGACGTCGTGTTTGACGAACTGGAAATCGGGTCGCCCCATTAGGTGGGCGATGTTGCGCTCGCTGCCAGTGATCAAGTTGTCCATGGCGATGACCTGATGGCCACGCGCAACCAAGAGATCGCACAGGTGCGAGCCGATGAATCCCGCCCCTCCCGTGATGAGAATGCGCATCACACCTTCGCTCCCCATGGATCATGCGCTGGCACTGCACCCCTGCGTATGCCGCTCACGAGCATGCCCACGCAATCAGGGTGGCCAACCTCCGGGCAGTCCGCGCTAGTATATCAGAAGGGCCAAGCGTGGTCAAAGATACCGTGCCGCGCCGCCTGCATCTCGGTTTGACCTGTGCGGTGCTGCCCAGTACAATCGCAAACGTTCGGCTCACCTACCTGGACCTGCAGGTCGCCCCTTGTGGGCGTCGCGAGGGTCGCGCAATGGAGGAAATGGCTCTGCCAGGCGAGGCGGCGGTCTCGCCTGGCGCAAGGGGAACTGCATCGGGCAAGCGCATCTTGGCGGGCGCAGCAGTCTCTTCGCCCAGGTGATCGTGTCTAGGCCACCTGGCGTTTGGGGAACTCGGACGCAAACAGGAATTCGGAGGGGTGCAACCAGCTATGGCCAATGTTGTTCGCGAACAGGGCGAGTCTTTTGAGAGCCTGTTCAGGAGATTCCGCAAGGGGGTCCAGCAGGAGGGTATTCTGAAGGAACTCAGACGTCGTCGCTTCTACGAAAAGCCCTCGCAGGTCCGCAAACGCAAAGCGGCCAAAAAGCGCATCAAGAGCCGACGCACCACGCTCAAGAATATGTCCCAGCGTTACTAGCGCGCTCGGCGGCGGCGATGGCCTGGGCCTGACAGGCAAACAGCTGAGCCGGATCAGGAGCGCAGGCCAACGCGCATGCATCCTGCGCGACGCACGACCAGTGCGCCGCCAAGATGACCTTAGCGCTCCTCAGCAGAGCGGCATCGCAGCCGCACCCTCAGCTTCTGCCAGGATGCCTCAGGCGGCAGCAGCCATTTCGTGAAGCCCCTGCCTGATCATATACACGGTGCGTTCGATGCCCAGCTTGCCCGTATTCAGCACCATGTGGTACAGAGTGGGGTCATCCACATCCACGTGGTGGAAAGTGTGCAGATACTCCTGGGTGGCGCGGTCGCTATCTGTGATGAACCGGCGCGCCTGGGCCGCTGAGATCGACTCGCTGGCCTGAAGGCGCGCGATGCGGTCCTCGAAAGGCGCCACGACGCGCACATGCAGCACGTCCGGCTTGTCCTCCAGAATGGCCTGACTTCCTCGACCGATGATCAACACATCGCCGCGATCATAGGCCGCGAGCACCGTCGCGCGCACGAGGTCGATGGCGCGATCCTCATCCAGCGTTCTGACCTCGCGCTCGTAGCCTTGCGTGCGTCCCCCGGCCCAGGATGATACCTCAGCTACAGGGCGCGCTCGTCGAAAGAGCGCCTCGAAAAAGCCGCGGAGCCGGTATTGATC